>NZ_JBWKOU010000007.1:39721-321641 GCF_059416245.1 Curvibacter sp. GW821-FHT09D12
CATGCCCACGTGCAAAAGGCACTCATGGAGTTCCTTTTGCTCGGCCGGGTGGCGTCAACCGCACGGCGGCCCGCAGGGCCACCCAACCTGCGCCTTGCCCGTTTTCTCAGGCGCGAGGCGCATCGGTGCCCATGGACAGCGCACAAGCAAGCCCCCCTCCTGACCCAGGCAGCAGGCAGGCGGGCGCCCAGGGATCCGCGGCCGTGACGGTTTGAACTGTTCAAAGATGGCGCTTTAGAATCAGCGCCCGCTGAATCTGTTTCAAATCGTTTCTCATGAGCCATCCCTGCCTGACCTGCGGTGCCTGCTGTGCCTCTTACCGCGTCGATTTTTCAATCCATGAGTTGGACGAAGAAGGTGGCACGGTGCCCGCCGGGCTGACGGTCGAAGTCAACCGCAGCACGTGCCGCATGCGGGGCACTGATCATGTGCCGATGCGCTGCGCGGCCCTCACAGGCAAAGTGGGTGAGAAGGTGGCGTGTGGTATTTACGAATGGCGTCCCGCCCCCTGTCATGAGCTGCAGGCTGGCGACCTCGGCTGCGAAAAGGCGCGGGCCCGCCACGGCCTGCCCCCGTATGCCGAGGTACTGGGCGACCGGATCGTTTGAGGCGATCCTTGTGCCGGCTTCAGCGGCCCGGCTCAGCGGCCTGGCTTCATCCACAGCGGCTCATGGCCGCTGGCGCTCCCAGTTGGCGCTTTCTTGGCCGGACCGCAACCTGTGCAGTCGCTGCAAGCACCACAGCCAGGGGCCTCGCCCAGCTTCTTTTGCAGGCGCCCCAGGGGCTTGCGCCAGGCCGAAGGCAGCCAATACCACAGGGCATAGCCCCCGGCCAAGGCCACCACCAGGCCCACAATCCATTGCTGCCACATGATCAAGCGCCTCCCAGCATCAAGGTGATTCGATAGGTGAGCCAGCTGGCCCCGTAGGCCAGCGCAAACAGGTACCCGGCCATCAGCGCCACATAACGCCAGCTGTTGGTCTCACGGCGCACGGTGACCAGGGTCGAGATGCACTGGGGTGCAAACACGTACCAGACCAGCAAGGACAGCGCCGTGGCCAAGGACCAGCTGTGCGCGATCAGCGGCCCCAGTTCGGCCGCCACATCCTCACCGCTGGCCGACAGGGCATACACGGTGCCCAGGGCCCCCACCGCCACCTCACGCGCGGCCAGACCCGGCACCAGGGCGATGGCGATCTGCCAATTGAAGCCGATGGGTGCAAACACGGTTTCCAGCAGGCGGCCCAACTGGCCGGCAAAGCTGTACTGGATGGCAGCGCCGGTCGCCCCTTCAGGCGCCCCCGGGTAAGTGGACAAAAACCACAACACGACCATCAGGGCCAGGATGATGCTGCCCACGCGTTTGACAAAGATCGAAGCGCGCTCGAACAGCCCCTGGGCGAGGTTGCGCAGGCTGGGCCAGCGGTAGGCGGGCAACTCCATGACCAGCGGCGTGTGCCGGGCATGGCCGCGCCACAGCTTGAACACGGCGGCCACCGCCATGGCGCCCACGATGCCCATCACATACAGGCCGAACATCACCAGGCCTTGCAGGTTGAACACACCGCCCACCGTGCGCTCAGGGATGAAAGCGCTGATCAGCAGGGCATACACCGGCAGCCGGGCCGAACAGGTCATCAGCGGGGCAATCATGATGGTGACCAGCCGGTCACGCCAATGGGTGATCGTGCGGGTCGCCATCACCCCGGGGATGGCGCAGGCAAAGCTTGACAGCAGCGGGATGAAGGAGCGGCCCGACAAGCCCACCGTGCCCATCACCCGGTCCAGCAAAAAGGCCGCCCGGGGCAGGTAACCCGAATCCTCAAGCACCAGGATGAAGAAGAACAGGATCAGGATCTGCGGCAGGAACACCAGCACACCACCGGCCCCGGCCAGCACCCCATCGGCCAGCAGACTTTGCAGCACGCCGGCGGGCACCTGCTCGCGCACCAGCTCAGCCAGGCCATCCACCGCCCCCTTGATGGCATCCATGGGCACGGTCGCCCAGCTGAACACCGCCTGGAACATCATGAACAGCGTGAAGGCCAGGATCAACATGCCCCACAGCGGGTGCAGCACCACGCGGTCGATGGCGTCGTCGGTGTGCAGGGTGTCGGCCGGCGTCTGGACCGCCAGGCCCAGGATGCGCCGTACCTCCAGCTGGGTCGCCATCACCTCGTCGAAATGCGGCGCATGCCAGGCCCGTGCGGCCTGGCCAGGTCGGCGCGTGGACTGCCATTGCTCAAAGAAGGCCAGCAACTCTTGTGCCCCATCGTGCCGGATGCCCACGGACTCCAGCACCGGCATGCCCAGCTCACGCGCCAGCACCTCGCGGTCGATGTGGATGCCCTCACGGCGGGCCGCATCGCTCATGTTGAGGGCCAGCACCATGGGCAGCCCCAGGGCACGGGCCTCCAGCACCAGGCGAAGGTTGAGTTTGAGGTTGGTGGCATCGGCCACGCACACCAGCAGGTCAGGGACAGGCTCGCCAGCGCGGTGTCCGGTCACGATGTCGCGCGTGACCGCCTCGTCGGCACTCAAGGCGTTCAGGCTGTAGGCCCCCGGCAGGTCAAGCACCACCACCCGCCGGCCGGCCGGTGTGGTGACCAGCCCTTCCTTGCGTTCGACGGTCACGCCCGCGTAGTTGGCCACCTTCTGGCGGCTGCCGGTGAGCAGGTTGAACAGCGCGGTCTTGCCGCAATTGGGGTTGCCCAGCAAGGCGGCACGAAGGGCGGGAGCGGTCTCGGTCATCAGATGCTCTTTTCCTCAGGGGCGGCCAGAGACACCCGGATCAGCGCCGCTTCATGGCTGCGCAAGGCGAACGTGGTGTGGCCCACCCGCACCGCAATCGGATCGGCGGCCGGAAAGCCGCGCGCAATCACGCGCACAGGCTCGCCGGGCAGAAAACCGATCTCGAGCAGGCGCAACAGCAACTCCTGGTCTTCGGGCGAGCTGGGCAACTCCAGGCGCACCACCTGCGCATCCACGCGCAGTGGCAATTCATGGACTCCCATCTCCTGGGCGGGGGAGCTGACCACGGAGGGCTTGGACATCGGCACAGTCGCCTTCTGAATGAAAACTATTCTTATTCTAGCCCTTCCAGAAAATGCGCCGCCTGTCGGAAATAAGCGACACCACGAAATTCTGGCGCCAGTAACGTCAGCGCCCATGCAACAGATCTGGGATATCTCCCCCTCCATCCACGCGGGCACCCCGGTGTTTCCGGGTGATGCCCCCTACCAGCAGCACTGGGCCGCCACCCTGGGCCCGGGCTGTCCGGTGAACGTCGCCACCCTCAGCCTGTCGCCCCATGTGGGGGCCCATGCCGATGCCCCGCTGCACTACGACGCCGCCGGCAGCCCGGTCGGGCTCCTGCCATTGGAGCCGTTTCTGGGCCCTTGCCGGGTGATCCATGCCGTGGGTTGCGGCCCGCTGCTGCACTGGTCGGATCTGGCCCACGCCCTGCCCGCCCATCAGGCCATGCCCCCCCGCGTGCTGGTGCGCTGTTACCGCCAAGCCCCCACACGATGGGACCCCGATCTGCCCGCCTTTGCCCCCGAGACGCTGGAGCAACTGGCCGATCTGGGTGTGTGCCTGGTCGGCATTGACAGCGCCAGCATCGATCCCGCCGACAGCAAGACGCTGGACAGCCATCAGGTGATCCGGCGCCGTGGCCTGCGTGTGCTCGAAAACCTGGTGCTCGATGAGGTGCCCGAAGGCGACTACGAGCTGATCGCCCTGCCCCTGAAGCTGATCAACGCCGACGCCTCGCCAGTGCGGGCCGTGCTGCGACGGCTGACCTGACACAAACACCCCACAAACACCCCCCTCCAACGACAGAAGGACCCCCACCATGTGCCCCTATCACAACACCTCAGCGAACCCGGAGCCGCCTGAAACGGCAGCCCCAGCCCACGCCACAGCGCAAATCGTGAAAGAAGAGCGCGCCCAGCTCGACTTCAGCCAGTCGATGAGCTACGGCGACTACCTGCAGTTGGACAGCATCCTGACGGCACAACACCCGCGCTCGCCCGACCACAATGAAATGCTGTTCATCGTGCAGCACCAGACCAGCGAACTCTGGATGAAGCTGATGCTGCACGAGCTGGGGGCGGCCATCCGCCACATCGCGGCCGACGATCTGCAGACGGCCTTCAAGATGCTGGCCCGTGTCAGCAAGATCATGGAGCAGCTGGTGCATGCCTGGGATGTGCTGGCCACCATGACCCCCCCCGAATACAGCGCCATCCGCCCCTACCTGGTGAGCTCCAGCGGCTTCCAGAGCTACCAGTACCGCTGCATCGAGTTCGCGCTGGGCAACAAGAACGCCGCCATGCTCAAGCCGCACGAACACCGCCCCGAACTGCTGGCGATGGTGCAGGAGCGCTATCAGAGCGCCTCTCTCTATGACGAAGCCCTGCGCCTGCTGGCCCGCCGCGGCCTGGCCGTGCCCGCCAGCCACACCGAGCGCGACTGGACCCAGCCCTACGAGGCCAGCGATGGCGTCGAACAGGCCTGGCTCACGGTGTACCGCGACCCCAAGGCGCACTGGGATCTGTATCAACTGGGCGAGGAACTCACCGACCTCGAAGATGCCTTCCGCCTGTGGCGCTTCCGCCACCTGACCACGGTCGAGCGCGTCATCGGATTCAAGCGCGGCACCGGCGGCACCGGCGGCGTGCGCTACCTGCGCAAGATGCTCGACGTGGTGTTGTTCCCCGAAATCTGGCGCCTGCGCACCGACCTGTGAGTGCCCCGCAGCGGGCGAGCTCGCCCCAGCGACCCATCCGGCGCTGACCGCAGGCATGTTGCAATGCACAATACCCCCATTGCAACTGCACGGAATCGGTCATGCGACGCGTTGTTTTCAATCAGAAGGGCGGGGTCGGCAAATCGACCATCACCAGCAACCTGGCCGCCATCGGCGCCCACCTGGGCCAACGCACCCTGGTGGTCGACCTGGACCCCCAGGGCAACTCCAGCCGCTACCTGCTCGGTGATGCGGTGGAGCAAGGCCTGAGTGGGGTGGCCGACTTCTTCGACACCACGCTCAAGTTCACGCTGCGGGCGCCCGCCACCAGCGACTTCATTGTGGCCTCGCCCTGGGAGAACCTGCACGTCATGCCCTCCAGCCCGGCGCTGGAAGAACTGCATGGCAAGCTGGAGAGCCGCTACAAGATCTACAAGCTGCGCGACGCCCTGCAGGAGCTGGCCGATGACTACGACGCCATCTGGATCGACACGCCACCCGCACTCAATTTCTACACCCGCTCGGCCCTGATCGCGGCCGAGTCCTGCCTGATTCCGTTTGACTGCGACGACTTCTCACGCCGGGCGCTCTATGGCCTGCTCGACAGCGTCAAGGAGATCCAGGCCGACCACAACCCCGATCTGCGCGTGGACGGCATTGTGGTGAACCAGTTCCAGCCCCGTGCCGCCCTGCCCCGCCGCACCGTGCAAGAGCTGATCGACGAAGGCCTGCCGGTGTGCCAGCCCTACCTCAGCGCCAGCGTGAAGATCAAGGAATCGCACGAGCTGGCCCGCCCCATGATCCATCTGGACCCACGCCACAAGCTCACCCAGGAGTTGGTGGCCCTGTACGAATCGCTGAACGCCTGACAACAAAAAACCCCGCTCCGGAAAACCGGTTGGCGGGGTTGTCAGGCCAGTGGGCAAGCGCCCCAGGCGCGTTCAGAACAGCTGCAGGCTCACCCAATAGGCCACACCAGCCACAAAGGCCGACGCCGGAATGGTCAGCACCCAGGCCCAGACGATGTTGCCGGCCACGCCCCAACGCACCGCGCTGGCGCGTTGCACCGAGCCGACGCCGACGATGGCACCGGTGATGGTGTGGGTGGTGGACACCGGAACCCCCATCAAGGTGGCGATGAACAGCGTGATGGCCCCGCCGGTCTCGGCGCAGAAGCCGCCCACGGGCTTGAGCTTGGTGATCTTCTGGCCCATGGTCTTGACGATGCGCCAGCCGCCAAACATGGTGCCCAGGCCGATGGCCATGTAGCAGCAGATGATGGTCCAGGTCGGTGGGGCTGTTTCCTGGGCCGAGGCATAGCCCGTGGCAATCAACAGCATCCAGATGATGCCGATGGTCTTTTGGGCGTCGTTGCCCCCGTGGCCCAAGCTGTAGGCCCCAGCCGAGATCAGCTGCAGGCGACGGAACCAGCGGTCGATCTTGGAAGGGCGCGTGCGGCGGCAGATCCAGGCCACGGCCACCATCATCAGCGAGCCAAACAGAAAGCCCAGCAGGGGCGAGATGAAGATGAAGGCCACCGTGCGCAGGATGCCGGCACCGATCAGGGCACTGGCCCCGGCCTTGGCGATCACCGCCCCCACAATGCCACCGATCAAGGCGTGCGACGAGCTGCTGGGGATCCCGTAATACCAGGTGATCAGGTTCCAGAAAATGGCCCCTGCCAGAGCACCGAACACCACGTGGATATCGATCACCCCCGCATCGGCAATGCCCTTGCCCACCGTGGCCGCCACGCTGAGGTGAAAGATGAAAATGGCGACAAAGTTGAAGAAGGCCGCAAACACCACCGCCTGCCCGGGCTTCAGAACCCCGGTGGACACCACCGTGGCAATCGAGTTGGCAGCATCATGAAACCCGTTCATGAAGTCGAACACCAGGGCCATGGCGACCAGCACCATGACAGCCCACAGTGCTACCGGAACATTGCTCATGTGAGTGCCCCAGATCAGGAATTCTCGAGGATGATGCCCTCGATCAGGTTGGCCACGTCCTCACACTTGTCGGTGATGGTTTCCAGCAGCTCGTAGATGGCCTTGAGCTTGATCACCTCGCGCACATCGGGCTCTTCGCGGAACAGCTTGCTCATGGCGGAGCGCATCACGCGGTCGGCATCCGACTCCAGGCGGTCAATCTCTTCGCAGGTCTTGAGCGCGGCTTCGGCCACCGGTTGATCGGCGATCTTGTCGAGCAGTTGCACCGCGTCGCGCAGGCGTTCACAGCATTTCAGGCTCAGGTCGGTGAGGCGGCTGATCTCATCGGTCATGACGCGCACGTCATACAGGGCCATGGTTTCGGCAGAGTCCTGAATCAGGTCAGCCACGTCGTCCATGGTGTTGATCAGCGAGTGGATCTGCTCGCGGTCAATCGGGGTGATGAAGGTCTTGTGGATCAGGCGGTTGACGTCCTGGGTCACGCGGTCAGCTGCATGCTCGGCGGCATCCACGTCCTGGTTGTACTTCTCGCGCAGGTGGGGGTCGGCATAGTTGGCCACCAACTGGGAGAACGCACGCGCAGCCTCCACGATGTGCTGGGCGTGCTGGTTGAACATCTCGAAAAAATTGCCTTCTCGGGGCAACAGCTTGCCAAACAGCATGGCGACTCCTAGCGGACTGAGGGGGGTCACAGATTGTGACGAAAAAATGACAAAGCCTCTGATTCTAACCGGCCGGCCTGGATGGGCGGCTGCAGAGCCCCCCAACCCGCCCCCGTGCCAGACTCAGGCACCCCGGAAGATGAAGTACACCGCCCCGACCATGCACAGCCCGGCCCAGAGGTAATCGAGCTTGAGCGGCTGCTGCAGGTACAGCACCGAAAACGGCACGAACACCGTCAAGGTGATCACTTCCTGCATGATCTTGAGCTGCCCCACATTGAGTTGGGTGTAGCCGATGCGGTTCGCCGGGACCTGCAGCAGGTACTCGAACAAGGCGATGCCCCAGCTGATCAAGGCGGCGGTGTACCAGGGCGTCTGCGCCAGGCTCTTGAGGTGCCCGTACCAGGCAAAGGTCATGAACAGGTTGGACAGCACCAGCAGGGCAGCAGCCTGCAGCGGCACCGGAAACGATTGAAAAAAGGTCAGCATGGGCGCCATTATCCGCAGGCACCCCGCCTGATCCCCCAGATTTACCGCATGTCCACCAATCCACTGGGTCCATCGCGGCCGGGTGCCCCAAAGCACCGCCCATGAAAAAGGCCGGGTTCAAACCCGGCCTTGACAGACACAGCGCCCCATCCGCAGACGCCGCGGAGGGCTGTGGCTTACTCGCCCAGATAGGCGGCGCGCACCTTGGGATCGCTCAGCAGGTCCTTGCCCTTGCCGGTCATGGTGATCAGGCCCGACTCCATCACATAGCCACGGCTGGCGATGGCCAGCGCACGGCTGGCGTTCTGCTCGACCAGCACGATGGTCACGCCCTGGGCCGACACATCACGCACCACCTCGAAGATCTTGTCGACCATGATGGGCGACAGGCCCATCGAGGGCTCGTCCAGCAACAGCACCTTGGGCTGGCACATCAGGGCCCGGGCCATGGCCAGCATCTGCTGCTCGCCACCCGACATGGTGCCGGCCAACTGGTCGCGGCGCTCCTTGAGGCGGGGGAACAGGGCGAACATCTTGTCGATATCCGCCAGCACGCCGGCCTTGTCGTTGCGGATGAAGGCGCCCATCTGCAGGTTTTCGGTGATGGTCATGCGGGTGAACACGCCGCGGCCCTCGGGCACCATCACCAGGCCTTGCTTGACCAGGTCCCAGGCGCCCTGCCCCTTGATGGGCTTGCCCAGGTAGTAGATGTCGCCGGCGTTGGCCGCCAGACCGCCTGTGATGGCCTTCATGGTGGTGGTCTTGCCCGCACCGTTGGAGCCGATCAGCGAGACCAGCTCGCCCTCGTGAACCTCGAAGTCCACGCCCTTGACCGCCTGGATGCCCCCGTAGGACACCTTCAGGCCAGCCACTTTCAAAAGCGTTTTCGCTGTCATGGGTTTGTCTTTCTCACTCAATGGCCACCGGCGCCGAGGTAAGCCTCGATCACCTTTTCGTTCTTCTGCACGTCCGCGGGCAGGCCTTCGGCAATCTGCTTGCCGTAGTCCAGCACCGTGACGCGGTCGCACAGGCCCATGACCAGCTTCACGTCGTGTTCGATCAGCAAAATGGTGCGGTTGTCGCGCCGAATCTGGTCGATCAGCTCGCGCAACTGCACCTTCTCGGTGGCGTTCATGCCGGCGGCCGGTTCGTCCAGAGCGATCAGCTGCGGATCGGTGGCCAGGGCACGGGCGATCTCCAGGCGACGCTGGTCACCATAGGACAGCGTGCGGGCCTTGAAATCGGCGTACTTGCCGATGCCCACGTAATCGAGCAGTTCTTGAGCGCGCTTGGCAATCGCAGCCTCTTCGGCCTTGAAGCCCGAGGTGCGGAACACCGCCCCCAGCAGCCCCGAGCCGGTGCGGATGTGGCGACCCACCATCACGTTCTCGAGCGCGGTCATTTCGGAGAACAAACGGATGTTCTGGAAGGTGCGGGCAATGCCCGCCTTGGCCACTTCATGCACGGCCGTGGGCTGGTAGGGCTTGCCGGCCAGCTCGAAGTTGCCGGTGTCGGGCGTGTACAGCCCGGTGATGACGTTGAAGAACGTGGTCTTGCCGGCGCCGTTGGGGCCGATCAGGCCATAGACCTGGCCACGTTCGATGGTGATGCCCACATCGCTCAGGGCCTGCAGGCCACCGAAACGTTTGGAAATGCCGGACACCTTGAGTACGGTTTCTGCCATGGGTGTCTCTCCTTAACGAACTTGCTGCAGCGACTTGCCGTGTTCGGGCGCGGGCCACAGGCCACGCGGACGCAACAGCATCACGATGATCATGGCCAGCGCAATCAGCAGCTGGCGCAGGATGGCCGAATCCAGACGGCCGTCGGTCATGGCCTGCAAGGGGCCGGCCACGTAGCGCAACACCTCGGGCAGGGCCGACAGCAGCACAGCGCCCAGAATCACGCCAGGGATGTGGCCAATGCCACCCAGCACCACCATGGCCACAATCATCACCGACTCCATCAAGCTGAAGGATTCCGGCGATACAAAGCCCTGGAAGGCACCGAACATGGCACCGGCGACACCGCCGAAGCTGGCGCCCATGCCGAAGGCCAGCAACTTCATGTTGCGGGTGTTGATGCCCATGGCCTTGGCGGCAATTTCGTCTTCACGGATGGCCATCCAGGCACGACCGATGCGCGAGTCCTGCAGGCGGTAGCAGATGATCACGGTGAAGATCACCAACGCCAGGAACAGGTAGTAGTACAGCGTGACCGAGTTGATGTCGTAGTCGCCGATGGACAGGCGCTTGGCCAGGTCCAGACCGAAGAAACTGATCGAATCGATCTGGCCCAGGCCCTTGGGGCCGTTGGTGATGTTGATCGGGTGGTCCAGGTTGTTCATGAAGATCCGCACGATCTCACCGAAGCCCAGGGTCACGATCGCGAGGTAGTCACCGCGCAGTTTCAGCGTCGGGGCCCCCAGCAAGGCACCAAAGAAGGCTGCGATCACTGCACCCAGCGGGATGATGGCCCACCACGGTGTGTGCAAGCCTCCCGGGAACATGGCGGCGATGGCCGCAAAGTTGTCGGTCAGCTGGGGCGAAGCCAGCAGGCCGAACATGTAGGCGCCCACGGCATAGAACGCCACGTAGCCCAGGTCCAGCAGGCCGGCATAGCCGACCACGATGTTCAGGCCCAGGGCCAGCATCACGTACAGCAGGGCCAGGTCGGCAATGCGCACCCAGGCGTTGCCAAAGAACTGCAGCAGCAAAGGCAGCAACAGCAGGGCCGCGCCGGCGGCCACGTACTTGAGGGTCTTGTTGTCTTGGTTCATGTTGATTCCCCCGATCAGGCGCGGTCGGCCACACGTTCACCCAGCAAGCCGGACGGACGCAGGGTCAACACGATGATGAGCACCACGAAGGCGAAGATGTCGGTGTAGTTGCTGCCCAGCAGACCGCCGGTCAGCGCGCCGATGTAGCCCGAGCCGATCGACTCGATCAGGCCCAGCAGGATGGCGCCCACCACGGCACCCGCCAGGTTGCCGATGCCGCCGAACACAGCGGCCGTGAAGGCCTTGAGGCCGGGCAGGAAGCCCATGGTGTGCTGAACGGTGCCGTAGTTGGCGGCGTACATCACGCCGGCAATGGCGGCCAGCACGGCCCCGATGATGAAGGTGGCCGAGATGACCATGTCGGGCTTCACGCCCATCAGGGCAGCCACGCGGGGGTTCTCAGCCGTGGCACGCATGGCACGCCCCAGCTTGGTGTAGTTGACCAGCCACATCAGCGACGCCAGAGACACCGCCGTCACACCCAGGATCAGGATCTGGGTGGGCGTGATCACCGCGCCACCCACTTCGATCGGTGCCGAAGGCAGCAGCGAGGGATAGGGCTTGTAGTTGGGCTTCCAGATGATCATGGCCAGGGTCTGCAGCAGGATCGACATGCCGATGGCCGTGATCAGCGGCGCCAGCTTGGGGCTGTTGCGCAGCGGCCGGTAAGCCACTTTTTCGATCACGAAATTCAGCGTTGCCGAGACCACGCAGGCGATGATCACCGCGATCAGCAGGATCAGCCAACCGGGCGCTGAAGGCATTGCGTCCTTCATGAACCCGATGATGGTCCAACTGGTGAGTGCCCCGACCATCAGCACCTCGCCGTGGGCGAAGTTGATCAGGTTGATGATGCCGTACACCATGGTGTAGCCCAAGGCCACCAAGGCATACATGCTGCCGAGTACCAGACCGTTGATGATCTGCTGCAGCAATATTTCCATAAAGTTTCTCCGTTGAGTCAGATGCCGTGCCGATCCCCGGGCGGATCGCCGGGGCACAACAAAGCCGTCTTCCACCTAGCAAAAAACCCGCCAGAAAAATCGGATGCGGGTTGGTGGGCGGGATTGTAGCCAACGGTACAGAATGAAAAAGTTATTGACTGACCGGGGTTTACCCGTGTTTTGACCTGCATCAGCAGGCCTATTTGGGCATCACAAAAACTGATGAAAAACGCTGTTCATTCATGCATCTGCTGACAAGGCCCGATGTGAAAACGGCTGACAGCGTCAACCGAGAACCCACCCATCGTGGCGCAAGATGGCTTGGCATCATAAATCATCGCTACAAGTTCAATAGCAACGACGGCTCGCCAAGCCGATGAAGCGGTGCGGGCCACGTCAACGCTGATTTCAATCCAGAACGCACCACAGCAGTGCATCCATGACCAGAAATGCTCACCGCCAATGCGCCGAACCTCAGAAATTCGGGATGAAAAAAAACTCAGCCGCGACGTGCGGCGTCGTCCAGCGCCCGCAAATGGGCCAGTTTCTCGCCAATCTTGAGCTCCAGCCCACGCGGCACGGGCTGGTACCAGGCGGGTTCCTCGATGCCCTCAGGCAGGTAGGTTTCACCCGCTGCATAGGCGTTGGGCTCGTCATGGGCATAGCGGTATTCGTGCCCGTAGCCCAATTCCTTCATGAGCTTGGTGGGCGCATTGCGAAGGTGCACCGGAACCTCACGGCTCTTGTCCTGCTTCACGAAGGCCTTGGCCTCGTTGTAGGCCTTGTAGCCCGCGTTGCTCTTGGCGGCCACAGCCAGGTAGATGACCGCTTGGCCCAGGGCCAGTTCCCCTTCCGGACTGCCCAGGCGTTCATAGGTCAGGGCCGCATCGTTGGCAATCTGCATGGCCCTGGGGTCGGCCAAGCCGATGTCTTCCCAAGCCATGCGGACAATGCGCCGCGCCAGATACCGGGCATCCGCCCCCCCATCCAACATGCGGGTCAGCCAGTAAAGGGCGGCGTCAGGGTGGGAGCCCCGCACCGACTTGTGCAAGGCTGAAATCTGGTCGTAGAAATTGTCACCGCCCTTGTCGAAGCGACGGCTGTTCAAGGTCAGGGCGTTCTGCAAGAAGTCGGCTGTGATGGCCGTGATGCCAGAAGCCTTGGCGGCAGTGCTCGTCTGTTCGAGCAGGTTCAAGAAACGCCTCGCGTCGCCGTCTGCATAGCCAATGATCGTGTCCCGCGCCAGGTCGTCGAAGACCAGATGGCCCAGGGCGAGTTCTTGGGCACGTGCCAGCAGCAGCTTCAGTTCGTCATCGGTCAGCGATTTGAGAACATAGACCTGCGCCCGCGACAACAGCGCCGAGTTCACTTCAAAGGAAGGGTTCTCCGTGGTGGCACCGATGAAGGTGACCAAGCCGCTTTCTGCATAGGGCAAAAGAGCGTCTTGCTGAGATTTGTTGAATCGGTGGATTTCGTCCACGAACAGGATCGTGTGCTTGCCCATGGACAGGTTTTGCTGGGCCTGCTCCATCGCAGCCCGGATGTCTTTGACCCCCGAGAACACCGCCGACAGGGCAATGAACTCGCACTTGAAGGCGGAGGCCGTGAGGCGTGCCAGGGTGGTTTTGCCGACGCCTGGCGGCCCCCAGAAGATCATGGAGTGGGGTTTGCCCGACTGAAACGCCAGCCTCAGAGGCTTGCCCTCGCCCAGCAAATGCGACTGCCCGACCACCTCGTCCAAAGTCTTGGGGCGAAGTGCTTCAGCCAGGGGGGCCGAAGGCTCTTGAGCGAACAAATCAGCCATGCATCACCCCCGTTGAACCCAGAGAACGCCCCAGGCCGAGTCCTCGCACCCTCGGGCACTGTTTGGACGACCGGGGCGGGTGTGCGCGACCGACCTCCCCCACCCGCAGCAAGGTGCAAGCCCCCAGCCGATGTGGCTGCTTCGCCCCCCTGGCCCGCGGCTGCAGGCGCAGCCGCCCGTCCAGGGGCAGGTACGAGGCAAAGTGGGGCATGGAGGCGGGGCGAGGCGTGTTCATGCCTCGATTGTCCATGCACCCGGGCACGGTTTTCACGGATGGCCGCAGCGCGGCCTGCACGCGACACTGGAGCACCTGAACAAATTTGAACAAAGAGGTGCTTCCCATGCCCATGGCTCGAATCGCGGCCCGCCCCAGAGGGCGCATCGCCCTGCTGGGGCTGAGCCTGCTCCTCGGCGCCCACACCCTGGCCCAGACCCCGCCGGCCGGTCGCATCGAGGGCCAGGCCTGGCAACACACTCCTGCCACGCTGGCCGCCAGCGTGGCACGGGCGGCCCTGGTACTGCCCGAGCGCGCCACGGGTGGCACCCGTTACACCGGGGCCTTCAGCGCCCGCCCGGCCACCCAGGGGCAAGCCGTGCCGGTGGTGTTGTTCCTGCACGGCTCGTCGGGCCTGGGCTTGAGCGCCATCGGCACCTGGCAACAATGGCTGGCGGACCAGGGCATTGCCAGCATGGCGCCGGACTCATTCGCCCTGCCCGAGCGGGTCACCTACCAGTCGCCGATTTCAGCCCAGGACTATGAGCGCATCCATGCGCTGCGAGGCTCTGAAATCGCACCGGCACTGGCCGCCTTGCAGACTCAGCCCTGGGCAGACACCCGCCGCATCGTGCTGGCCGGCACCAGCGAAGGTGCCGTGGCGGTGGCCCGCTACGCCGGTGACGGGGTGGCGGCACGCATGGTGTTTTCCTGGAGTTGCGAGGCCAACTACTTTGTTCAGGCCCCGCGCAACGCCTTTGCACCGGGCCAGCCGGTGCTCAACCTGATCAGCAGCACCGATCCGTATTTCTCGCGCAGCAACCCCTGGCTGGGCAACGCCGATGCCCTGGGCCACTGCTCCGCTGCCCTGAAGGACAACCCCCGGGCCAGCGTGCTGCTGATCCCCAACGCACCGCACACCTTGCTGAACTGGCCGGCCGCACACGACGCCGTGGCCGGCTTTTTGCAGCGCGTGCTGGCCGATCGCCCCTAAACCAGCCCGAGGTCACGCACCGCAGCGCCCGGAAAGACCCGCTGCAGCGCCTGGGGCCCCAAGCCGTACTGGCGCCCCAGCAAACCGGCGAGGACGCTGCGGTAATCGTTGAGCACCGGAAAATCCCGGTTCTGGAACAGGGTGGACGGGCTGATGGCCACCTGCTCGCCCAGCACCCGCCCGCCACGCAGGCCACCGCCCAGCACCCACAGCACCGAGCCATGGCCGTGGTCGGTGCCACGGTTGCCGTTTTCGCGGAAGGTACGGCCAAACTCGCTGATCACGACCACGGTGGTGCGGCCCCAGTCCTCGCCCAGGCCTTCGGCCAGCGCGGCCAGGCCCTGCCCCAGTTCGTCGAAGCGGCTGGCCAGCGCACCGGTGGCCCCCCCTTGTGCGACATGGGTGTCCCAGCCGCCCACATCGACAAAGCCGATGTCGTGCCCCGACTGCAGCAGATAGGCCAAGCGCCGCGCCACCTGCTCGAAGCCGCGGGCCGACATGGCCCGCCGGTTGGCGCTTTCCATTTCGGCCTGCAGGCTTTGGCGCGCCTCGGCCTGCACCTGAAAGCCTTCCCGCACCGGGGTGGCCAGGGTGCCGCCGCCGTACATGGCCTCGATGATGCGGGCCTGGCGTTCGTCCACCCCCGCCTTGCCCACCGAGGACAGGGCCACATTGGCCACGGGCACCGGGCCGCGCAAGGCCATGGGCAACTGCTCGGTGAAGGCAATGCCCAGGCCCTCGGCCCCGCCCAACTCGGCGCACAGCCGGTTCAGGAAACCGGATCGAAAATCGCGCCGCTCGCCCACGCCCTGCCCCAGCTCGATGCTGTCCTGGGTTTCAAAGTGGCTGCGCGTGAGGTCATCGGTGCCACAAAACGGGATGAAGGCCGCCTGCCCACGCTGGTACAGCGGCAGCACACTGCTGGCCAGGGCCGGGTGCAAGCCCCATTGCGCATCCAGCGGCAAGGCCCCTTGTGGGCGACCGGGCCGGGCGATGGCGATGTTGGGCCGTGACTCCTCGTAAAAGGTGTTGGCCGTGGGCACCAGCAGATTGGCCGCGTCGTAGCCCCCGCGCAGAAACACCAGCAGAAACTTGCTGCCCCCCGCCCCCGGCGCGGCCCAGCTGTGGCCGCCGTGCAGGGCCAGGGGTGCCAGGCTGGCGGCGCCCAAATGCTGAAGAAGGTGTCGGCGTTGCATGAGGGCCTCGCTTTCGGGTCAGCGGTTCATGAATTCAGGGGACGACAGCAAGAAGGTGTTCCACTCCTGCGGCGAGGTGGCCTGGTCCAGGGCCTGCCGGGTGCGCGGGCTCAGATTGGGCGCCAGGCCCTGGTGGTACAGCGCGTTTGACAACTGGGGGAAGGCGGGCTTCTCAACCGGGGGCGTGGCCTCGGTCTTGAACAGGCCGGCCGGCCCCGAGCCGATGGCCCGGGCCACCTCGAAGCGGGTGCTCATCTGGCCCGCGCTGGACCAGGCCGCCGCCTCCAGCGGGTAGCCGTCTGGCGTGCTGCGGCCGTACAGGGGCTCGCCCAGGCGGTTGATCCAGTTCAGCACCGGGTTGGGGTTGAGGATGACGCGCCCGTCATAGGCCAGGCGCACGGCGGCCAGCACGTAGTGCACCGGGTCGCGGAACAAGGTGCCCAATGAAGCCGCGAACTCCGGGCTGGCAAACAAGGCGTTCAGCGTCGCCGCCATGTTGCCGTCGCTGCGCAAAAAGGCCGCCGCCACTTTGTCCACGAGCCCGGGTGCCGGCGTATCCGACACCCAGAAGAGAATCAACTTGCGGGCCACAAAGCGCGCCGTGGACGGGTGCCTGGCCAGCCGGTCGAGTGCCACCTCCACGCGGGCCAGCCCCCGCCCCGGCAAGGCTTGGCCCAACAGGGTCTGCGGACTGTCGTCGTGGCGGCGCGGGTTGAACTCGAACAGCCCCCGTCGCACGTACTGCCCTTGAAGGGCCGGTGGCAACTGCGGAGGGGGTGCATCGGGCGGGTTGACCACGCCCAGGCCGCTCAGCACCCGCGCCAGGGCCTGCACGTCCTGCTGGGTGTAGCCCCCGCCGACGCCCAGGGTGTGCAGCTCCATCAGCTCGCGGGCGTAGTTCTCGTTGAGGCGGCCTGCCGCGTTGTGCTCGTTGTCCAGGTAGCGCAGCATGGCCGGGTGGTACACCGTGGCCCCCAGCAGCTCACGAAAGCGCCCCAGCGCATGCGGGCGCACGGCCTGCTCCTCGAAGTCCGGGATCAGGGCGCGCAGATTGCCTTTGTAGAGGTGCAGGCTGAAATGGTTCATCCAGAACCAGACCATCTGCTCCTGCACCTGCTGGGGTGAATAGAGAGCGCGCAGCACGAAACGCTGGGCCGATTCGCGCCCCTGGCGGTTCAGCTCTTGTTGATAGGCCTGCTGGGCGGCCTTCTTGGCCTCGTCATCCTTCAGGGCATCGGCCGCGCGCCGCTGCGCCTCCAGGGCCACCACGCGGGCCACCAAGGGCTCGCGGGTGATGGTCATGGCGTCAATCTGGGCCTGGGCTTCGGGCGGCAGCAGCGCACCGGGCTGCGGCTTGAGCTGCTGGGCCAGCCAGCGCGACAGGCCCAGACCCGCCAGCTGCCGTGCCGCCTCAGGGGTGGCGCCCCAGCTGAGGCGGTTGAGCCAGCGCACCTGGGCCGCCGGGCTGTCAGCCTGCGGATCACGCGGGCCACTGTCGGACGCCGGAACGGCAGCGCAGCCCGCCAAGCCCAGGCAGGCGCCGGCGGCAGATCCGCCGAGCAGGTGGCGACGCATCAGATCCATGATTGGTTTCCTGGTGGACCGCCTGCCGCCCGCACCGGCCGGGTGGCCAGGCAGTCGTCAAGCGATGAACACGCAACGACGAGCGACACGCAGGCGTTGACAAACGGATGGTAAAGACCGCCTGATGAACACCTGTTTTCAGCCGCGGCTACTGCTGCACGACATCGGCGCCCTTAGGGGCTTTGAACTGAAAGGCATCGGCCGGCAGGCTGGGGTTGGCCTGAAAACCGGTGAAGCTCAGCACCGATCGCTGGCCAAAGCTGTCCACGATGTCCAGGGTGGCCAGTTGCTCGCCCTTGAAGCCGATCTTCACGCTCTGGATCTGGCCGTCACGCGACTTGGGCAGGGCCTGCACCCACTGCTGCCCATCCTGCTCGGGCAAGGCCGTGAGCTTGAATTCAGCCTCCAGCGACTTGAGATCGGGTGCCGAGGCCAGCAGGGCCGCCGGGGTCGAACCCAACACCTGCGACTGTTTGCGCGCAGTGACCTGGTTCAGGTCCACGTCATAAAGCCACACGGTCTGGCCATCGGCGACCAGCTGCTGCTCAAACGGCTTGCGGTAGTCGAACCGGAAGCGCGACGGGCGCAGGAACTCGAACACGCCGCTGGAGCTCTTGCTGCGCGCCACCTGCCCCTCACGCGCCGGCGCCGTCACCACCTGGGTGAAGTCGGCCTTGCCACTGCGGGTGCCTTTGACAAAGGCTTCGAGCGCATCCAGGCCGCCGGCCAGGGCGGGCCCGGCCAGGATCAAGCCCAATCCCAGGGCTGCCAGAGGGTTTCGGATCTTCATGGGCTCACTCTCATTCGTTGCGTGCGGGCACCAGCACCTCGCGCTGGCCGCTGGTGGTGAGGGCACTCACCAGGCCGGCTTTTTCCATGTCTTCGAGCAGGCGGGCCGACCGGTTGTAGCCGATGCGCAGCTTGCGCTGCACATACGAGATACTGGCCTTGCGATCCTTGAGCACCACTTCAACGGCCTGGTCGTACATCGGGTCTTTCTCGCCGCCCTCACCCCCGCCCTCGCCGCCCGGGCCGTCGTCACCGTCCACGGTGCCGCCTTCGAGCACGCCGTCGATGTAGTCGGGCTCGCCCTGGCTTTTCAGGTAGCTGACCACGCGGTGCACCTCTTCATCGCTGACAAACGCACCGTGCACCCGGACGGGGAAGCCGGTGCCACTGGGCATGTAGAGCATGTCGCCCATGCCCAGCAGGGCTTCGGCCCCCATCTGGTCCAGGATGGTACGGCTGTCGATCTTGCTGCTCACCTGGAAGGCGATTCGGGTCGGGATGTTGGCCTTGATCAGGCCGGTGATCACATCCACGCTGGGGCGCTGGGTGGCCAGGATCAGGTGAATGCCGGCCGCACGGGCCTTCTGGGCCAGGCGGGCAATCAGCTCTTCGATCTTCTTGCCCACCACCATCATCAGGTCGGCCAGCTCGTCGATCACGACCACGATGTGGGGCAGGCGCTGCAGGGGCTCCGGGCTCTCGGGGGTCAGGCTGAAGGGGTTGTAGATGAACTCTTCCCGCGCCTTGGCCTCGTCGATCTTGGTGTTGTAGCCGGCCAGGTTGCGCACCCCCAGCTTGCTCATCAGCTTGTAGCGGCGCTCCATCTCGGCCACGCACCAGGTCAGGCCGTTGGCGGCCTGCTTCATGTCGGTGACCACGGGGGCCAGCAGATGGGGAATGCCCTCGTAGACCGACATTTCCAGCATCTTGGGGTCGATCATCAGCAGGCGCACATCACGGGCCTCGGCCTTGTACAGCAGCGACAGGATCATGGCGTTGATCCCCACCGACTTGCCCGAGCCCGTGGTACCGGCCACCAGCACGTGGGGCATCTTGGCCAGATCGGCCACCACCGGGTTGCCGATGATGTCCTTGCCCAGGCCCATGGTGAGCAGCGATTTGGCCTCGTGGTAGATCTGCGAGCCCAGGATCTCACTGAGCTTGATGGTCTGGCGCTTGGCGTTGGGCAACTCCAGCGCCATGTAGTTCTTGCCCGGAATGGTCTCGATCACCCGGATCGACACCAGACTCAGCGAACGGGCCAGGTCCTTGGCCAGGTTCACCACCTGCGAGCCCTTCACGCCCGTGGCGGGTTCAATCTCGTAGCGGGTGATGACCGGGCCCGGCGAAGCCAGCACCACGCGCACCTCGACGCCAAAGTCCTTCAGCTTTTTCTCGATGAGGCGGCTGGTCATCTCCAGGGTTTCAGGCGAGACCGTCTCCTGCCGCAACAGTGCACCGTCCAGCAGATCGACCTGCGGCAACTTGCTGTCGGGCATGTCGGTGAACAGGGGCTTTTGTCGCTCCTTGACCACGCGCTCGCTTTTGGGCACGTCCAGCATCACCGGCTCGATGATCTGCACCGGCTTCGGGTGGTGTTCACGGATTTCGATGCGCTCTTCGTGCACCACCTCCTCGCGTTCGCGCGCAGCACGCTTGCCCACCGCCAGGTCTTCGGCGATCTCGCTCTTCTTGCGGCGCGACTGCACCAGCGAATCCAGCGCCGCACCCAGGCGCTCGGCCGCATGGCCCCAGGAGAAACGGAACACCAGTGCGCTGCCGATCAGGCCCACGGTCAGGGTCAGCAGCGCCGACCCGGTGAAGCCCAGCCACTTCATCAGCAGGGGGCCCGTGAGGTAGCCCAGCACGCCCCCGGCGTGGCCCGGCAGATGCCCCTCGAAGCGGTACAGCCGGGTCCATTCCAGCGCCGTGCTGGCCAGCACCAGCAACACCAGGCCCAACCAGAAAGGCCAGCGCGACCCGGGCTGCCCGGTCTCGTCTGCACGCATCCAGCGCGCCAGGCTGGCCAGCCAGGCCCGCACGGCCGCAGCGACACCCCACCAGACGGAAAAGCCCAGCATGAAATAGCTGACATCGGCCAGCCAGGCCCCCAGGCGCCCACTCCAGTTCAGCACCTTCAGGCCGCCCCCCGTGGTCGACCAGGCCGGGTCTTGCGCATGGTAGGTGAGCAAGGCCAGAAGCCACAGCACCAGCAGGGCCGCCCAGACGATCAAGCCGATCTCGTGGGTGAAGCGGCTGACCCCATAGCGCACCGGAGCGTCGCGGTCACGGGCCGGGGCGGAGGAATTCAGGGTGTGAAGGGAATAGGTCATAGGCAGTCAAGGGCGCCAAGCTTAGCGCAGCGCAAGCGTGTCGCGGCGCTGGGGCCGGCGGTGTTCAGGTCAGCTGCAGCAGCCGGTCCTTGACCGTCATGCAGCCGGCCTCGTCGGTCTGCACAAAGCCACGCTCCTCCAGGTCTTTCATGACCCGGCTGACCATCTCACGCGAGGCGCCCACCATCTTCGCAATGTCTTGGCGCGACAGCTTGTCACGGATCACCAGCACCCCTTCAGGGCCCTCGCTGGCGTGCTCCATCAAGGCCCGGGCCACCCGGCCGTACACGTCCATCAGGGCCAGCGATTCGATCTTCTGATCCGCCTGGCGCAAACGCTGCACCAGTCGCTTCATCACGGCATAGGCCACGCTGCTGTTGTCCTGCAGGCAACGCAGGAACTCGGCCCGCCCCAAAGTCAGCACATCGGTCTGGATCTCGGCCCGCACGGTGGCCGAATGGGTCTGGTTGTCGATCAGGCTCATTTCACCCAGGTGATCACCCGTGCGCAAGGTGGCCAGAATCACTTCACGCCCCCGCTTGTCAGTGGTCAGCACGCGAACACGGCCATTGAGCAAAATGTAGAGCGCATCCGATTTGCTGCCCTGCTCCACCAAGGCCTCGCCGCGCTTGAAGCGCCGCTTGACCACCACCCGCGAAATGAGCTCGGCCTGGGCCGCTGTCAGCAAAGCGAACAAGGGCACACGCCGCAGCAGTTCAAGGTTGGACACCATGGTCGTCATGTCGTGAAATCTCCTTGGCACACCCGGCGTCATCACCGGATGCTGAGGTTAACAGGGGCTTGTAAACCCACCCGGGGCCTGAATCTGGATTAGATTCTTACAATCGCGATCATTGAAAACACAGGGCCACCGATCCGGCGGCACCAGTTGATACTTCTGCAGCGCCCCCATATACAGGGACCCCACGGTCGCTATTTCATCAGGCTTTTACCATGTCTAACACCAAACACGCCAAAGTTCTCATCCTCGGCTCCGGCCCTGCCGGCTACACCGCTGCAGTCTATGCAGCGCGCGCCAACCTGAACCCGGTGCTGGTCACCGGCATGGCCCAGGGCGGCCAGCTCATGACCACCACCGAGGTGGATAACTGGCCAGCCGATGTCAATGGCGTGCAAGGCCCCGAGCTGATGCAGCGTTTTCTGGAGCACGCCGAGCGTTTCAAGACCGAAATCGTCTTTGACCACATCAACTCGGTGGACCTGTCCAAGCGCCCCTTCACCCTGAGCGGCGACAGCGGCCAGTACACCTGCGACGCCTTGATCATCGCCACCGGCGCCTCGGCCAAATACCTGGGCCTGCCCTCGGAGCAAAGCTTCATGGGCCGCGGCGTGTCAGGCTGCGCCACCTGTGACGGCTTCTTTTACCGTGACCAGGATGTGTGCGTGGTCGGCGGCGGCAACACCGCGGTCGAAGAAGCCCTTTATCTGTCGAACATCGCGCGCAAAGTGACCCTGATCCACCGCCGCGACAAGTTCAAGGCCGAACCCATCCTGGTGGACAAGGTGGCTGAAAAAGTGGCGGCGGGCAAGATCGAACTCAAGCTGTTCCGCACCTTGGAAGAAGTGCTGGGCGATGCCTCGGGCGTGACCGGCGTGCGGCTGAAAAGCACCGAAGACGGCAGCACCGAAGACATCGCACTGACCGGCTGCTTCATCGCCATCGGCCACCAGCCCAACACCGAGATCTTCCAGGGCCAGATCGACACCAAGGACGGCTACATCGTCACCCGCTCGGGTCTGCAGGGCTTTGCCACCATGACCAGCGTGCCGGGCGTGTTCGCCGCCGGCGATGTGCAAGACCACATCTATCGCCAGGCCATCACCAGCGCCGGCACGGGCTGCATGGCCGCGCTGGACGCCCAGCGCTTCCTGGAGCAGGACGGTCAGGCCTGAAAACGACGGGGCTGGCGCAGTACCACTGACCGCTGCCTGCAAACCGCTTGTAGGCAGATCCGGCCCCAGGCTATAATCTTTAGCTTTGCTGAAAAGGCGCGGTCTCAGGCTGCACCCAATTTGCAAATTACCTCCACCGCCACCCTGCCGGGTGCCTCGGGCCTGTCCCGAAACACGTTGGCAAGTGCCTTGACCGGCCCGGGTGGCGAGGTGCGGCTCAGGCCGTTAACAGTCTTAGGAGTGTCCACATGGCACGCAAATGTGAAGTCACGGGCAAGGGCCCGATGGTCGGGAACAACGTTTCCCACGCCAACAACAAAACCAAGCGCCGGTTCCTGCCGAACCTGCAATACCGCCGTTTCTGGGTTGAAACTGAAAACCGTTGGGTTCGCCTGCGTGTTTCCAGCGCCGCTCTGCGTCTGATCGACAAGAACGGTATCGACTCTGTGCTCGCAGATCTGCGCGCACGTGGCCAAGCTTAAGGAGAATCACCATGGCAGCCAAAGGCGGACGCGAAAAGATCAAGCTGGAATCCACTGCGGGTACCGGCCACTTCTACACCACCACCAAGAACAAGAAGACCACGCCCGAGAAGATGCTGATCAAGAAATTTGATCCGAAAGCTCGCAAGCACGTCGACTACAAGGAAATCAAGCTGAAGTAATTCAGCCCTTTCCCTCGAAGCCACCCGGCCCCGGCCCGGTGGCTTTTTTGTTGCCTGCGCCACCAGGACTCAGCTCCCCCCCCGAGCCCGAGTCGTCCGGACTCAGGCGGCCGACAGGCCCAGCGGATCCTCCGCGATCATGGCCCTGGCCAACTGGCCCAGCGTGACATAGGCCGCCTCGACCTCGGGCGTGAAGGGCAGGCCGCAACTCAGGCGCACAAATCGCTCATAG
Source organism: Curvibacter sp. GW821-FHT09D12 (assembly GCF_059416245.1). Taxonomy (NCBI): domain Bacteria; kingdom Pseudomonadati; phylum Pseudomonadota; class Betaproteobacteria; order Burkholderiales; family Comamonadaceae; genus Curvibacter; species Curvibacter sp. GW821-FHT09D12. The sequence goes on from NZ_JBWKOU010000007.1 coordinate 63,022, forward strand.
CGACCGGTGTTGGAGAACATCGGCCCTGGCGCCACACGGATGCCACAGGCCAGCGCACGCTCGAACAACAGGGATGAAGAAACCCCCAAAGGCAACTCGATCCACAGGCTCAGGCCACCCGGTGGCACATTGAGGCGCGTACCGACCGGGAAATGACGTGCCACGGCCTGAACGCTGCGCTCACGTTGCCGGCCCAGGTGAGCACGCAAGCGGCTCAGGTGCCGCGAAAAGGCCGCTGACTCCACACAGCGCGCCGCCAGCAATTGCGCCCAGACCTGCATGTTGCGGGTCTTGGCAAACTTGAGCATCTGGACCCGGGTGTGCCAGCGCCCCCCATTCATCCAGCCCTGACGCAAGCCCGGCGCCAGGGTCTTGTTGAACGACACGCAGTAGATCACCTGACCCGTCCGATCCCAGGCCTTGAGCGGTCGTGAAATGCCCTGGGCATCGACCAATTCACGGTAAATGTCGTCCTCGATCAGCGCCAGACGGTGCTGCTCACAGAAGGCGACCAGGCGCGCCTTGTGATCGTCCGGCATCACCGCCCCGTGTGGCATCTGCAAATGAGGCACCGCCACCACCGCCTTGAGCCGCGGCTCCTGTTGCACGGCCAACTCCAGGGCCTCCAGCGACAAGCCGGTGCGGGCACTGCTGGGAATCTCGATGGCCCGCAGGTTCTGCGCCTCCACCGCCTGCAGCAGGCCATAGAAAGTAGGCGACTCCACGGCAATCACATCGCCCCGCTCAGCCACCGCGCTGAGGGCCAGATTCACCGCCTCGGAGTTACCCAGCGTCGACATCACCTCGTGGGGCGCCACATGCACACCCGACTCCAGGGCACGCCGGGCCATCGCCGCCTGGAAGATCGGATGCGTTCCAGGCCGCGAATGCCCCTGCACGAGGATCTCAGGCTGCTCCCGCAACAAGGCAGCGCCGATGCGATTCAAGGCCGCGCCATCAAACAATTCGGGCGCCGGCATCGCCGAGCCCAGATCGATGCGCACCTGGGCCAGGCGGCTCTTTTCAAGCCACAGCGAAATGCGTTCATTGATGCCCGCAAATTCAGCGCCATCCAGACGGTGCAGCGGCACTTTCAGGTCGGGCTCAGAGCACTCACCGAGCACAGCCTGAGGGCCTTCGCACACAAAATACCCGACCCGAGGCCGCGCCTGCACACAGCCCAGGGACTCCAGCGTGCGCAAGGCCTGCAAAGCGGTGCTCAAGCTCACGTCATGGCGCTGCATCAGCTCGCGAACGGAGGGCATGCGGGTGCCGGCGCCCAGAACCCCTTGCCGGATCGCCTGGTGGTAGTGATCGGCCACCTGCCGATAAAGCGGAAAGGGCTCGGCGAGCCGGCGGGTCTGTAAATCGGACATGAGGTGACCATGATGCCCCAAGGCACCAGAGCACAACAGATACAGAAAGCCATCGTTGCTACCGTAACAGCCCTGATTTTTCAGATCTGATGCGCCTCCAGCTTCGCCCTGCTGTGCCTGTTGGGCGAGACGTCGGCGCCCTACGCTGAAGGCATGAAGAACGACACCCCCCCTTCCCTTGCAGCCCGACCTCCAACGCGTGCGCCCTCGTCTCAGCACACCCTGTCGCTCGAACCTTCAGGCCAGCGCCTGATGTGGGTGACTGAAGGCAGCGAATTGCGAGGACTGAACGGGCCGCTGCAAATCCTGCTGTACCCAGGCCAACCCGACCGGGGTCAGCCACTTCAGCTACAGGCCGCTCAAGGCTGGCGCTGCCCAGGCACAGGCTGGGTCAGCCTGCACAACCCCGGGGCCTCCGCCTGCCGCGGCCGGTGGCACATGGCCGCCGAAAATGAGGCGCACCAAGCAGTCGCCGCCACCCCGATCCGGCCACAAAAAAGCCGCCCCGGCCTGATGACCTGGGGGCGGCTGATGGGGGCCTGGCTGACAGCGATCAGGCCTGGGCGGCGCGCAACCTGATCGAAAAATCGCGCAGGGCGGCAATGCCGCTCTCTTCGGCACGGCGGCACCAGGCCTGCAGATCGCGTGTCAGTTGTTCGCGCGACTGCGAGGTGTTGAGCCACAGCTGGCGCAGTTCTTCGCGCATCACCACCATTTTGTCGAGCGCCGGGTAGGCAGCACGTGCCTGTGCGAGCTCGGGCTGGGCTGCAGCAGGCACCTTTTCGGCATCACGGTGCAGCCAGCGGCGGGCGGCATCCAGCAGACGGGCATCACCTTGCTTGACCTTGAGCGCCGCCAGCTCCTGGCGAACGCCGCGAGCGTAACCAGCCATGACCTCGTAGCGGTTGGCGATCAAGGCCTCCAGCGTCTTTTCGTCGGCCACCGGACGGATGTCGCCGAGTTGCAGCTTGGGCGGCGTCTTCTTGACCTTGGCCCATCCAATCTTGGACATCAGGCTGATGTAGACCCAGCCAATATCGAACTCATAGGGCTTGACCGCGAATTTGGCCGAGGTCGGGTAGGTGTGGTGGTTGTTGTGCAGTTCTTCGCCACCAATGATGATCCCGATCGGCGAGATGTTGGTGCTGGCGTCTGGCGCCTCGAAGTTGCGGTAACCCCAGTAGTGGCCGATGCCATTGATGATGCCTGCCGCAGTGATCGGGATCCAAAGCATCTGAACAGCCCACACGGTGGCGCCCAAAGCGCCAAACATGGCCAGGTTCAGGATCAGCATCAGCCCCACGCCCTGCCAGCTGAAACGCGTATACAGGTTGCGCTCGATCCAGTCGTCCGGTGTGCCGTGGCCAAAACGGGCGATGGTTTCGGTGTTCTTGGCTTCGGCTCGGTACAGCTCGGCTCCTTGCCAGAACACGGTCTCAATGCCGCGGGTCTGCGGGCTGTGCGGGTCTTCCGGGGTTTCGCACTTGGCGTGGTGCTTGCGGTGGATGGCAACCCACTGCTTGGTCACCATGCCGGTGCCGATCCACAGCCAGAAGCGGAAGAAATGCTGGGGAATGGGGTGCAGATCCAGCGCGCGGTGGGCTTGCGAACGGTGCAGGAAGATGGTCACGCCGCAGATGGTCAGGTGGGTGGTCACCAATGTGTACAGCACGACCTGCCACCAGGTCAGATCCCAAAGGCCGTGACCCAGCCAGTCGATGGCCGCATTCAGCACAGCCCAATCCGGTAAAAACATGTATGAACCTTGTCCTCGATGAAGGAATTCATGGGGACTGCTCCCCAAACAACAAAGCTGCAGGACGCAGCTACCACGAATTTTAATCGCTCAAAGGCTATACACGGTTTTTTTAACCTTATGGATTGCCCTGCTATCCCGCCTTGACGGGGCCGGCCGGCCCCGCCCCGCCTCAGGGCTTTTTCGTCCAGGCGGCGGCAAAGAAGCCGTCGGTGGCATGCAGGTGCGGCCACAGGCGCAGGTAACGCCCGCCCTCACCGGTGCACAGCAATTCGGCCTGCGGCACCTTCAGCTGGGTCAGCGTGGGCGCGGCATCCAGTGGCAGGAAGTCGGGGTTGGCCGCCGAAAAGGCCTCGGCAATGGCCTCGTTCTCCTGGGGCAGGATGCTGCAGGTGGCATAGACCAGACGGCCGCCCGGCTTCAGCAGGCGCGCCGCGCTTTGCAGGATCGCCGTCTGCTTCACCACCAGCTCTTCGATCGCCTTGGGGCTTTGACGCCATTTCAGATCAGGGTTGCGGCGCAGGGTCCCCAGGCCGGAGCAAGGAGCGTCCACCAGCACACGGTCGATCTTGCCGGCCAGGCGTTTGATGCGGTCATCGCGCTCGTGGGCAATGGCAGCGGGGTGCACATTCGACAGCCCGCTACGGGCCAGGCGGGGCTTGAGCGCATCCAGGCGATGGCCCGAGGTGTCAAAGGCATACAGACGCCCCGTGTTGCGCATGCTGGCCCCGATGGCCAGGGTCTTGCCCCCGGCGCCGGCACAGAAATCAACCACCATCTCGCCACGGTGGGCATCCAGCAGCAGGGCCAGCAGTTGGCTGCCCTCATCCTGCACCTCGATGGCGCCGCGGGTGAAGGCATCGAGCTTGGTCAGGGCCGGCTTGCCATCGACACGCAGGCCCCAGGGCGAATAAGGCGTGGGCTCGGCCTTGATGCCGGCGGTCTTGAGCTCCTTTTGCACCGCCTCGCGCTTGTCGGCCAGGGCGTTCACCCGCAAATCCAGGGGTGCGCCCTGGTTCATGCTGGCCGCCAGGGCCCAGAAGCCCTCGCCAACCTGGGCCTTGAGCGGCGCCGCCAGCCACTCGGGCAGGTTGTGCCGATGCGGCTCCATCAGATCAGCGTCGGTGACTGCGTCGCAGGCATCGAGCCAGTTGCGCTCTTGATCGGTCAACGCGCTCTTGACGAAATCGCGCGGGCCATGAAAGCCCAGAATGGCCAACCGGCGCTCCTTCGGACCGGAGCCTGAGCGGGCCAGGTATTCGAAGCGCAACTTCTGGCGCAGCACGTTGTAGGTGGTCTCGGCCAGCGTGGCGCGTTCGCGGGGACCGAGGTTGCGGTGATCACGGAAAAAACGGGACACCACCGAGTCAGCGGGGTGGTCGAAAAGAAGGGAGAGCCTGACCAGTTCGGCGCAGGCATCCAACAGGGCTTTAGGGTGCATAGACTGCATTTTCCCACGCTTGCCCGGATGCACGGCCATTGCGGCATACTGCCCGGCCCCTTCATGCCGACAAACCCCATGCCTGACGACTCAGATCTACCCGAACTCAGCCCGCGCGTTCCACCCGGGCTTTACCGGCACTACCGCGGAGGCCTGTACCGGGTCATCGACACCGTGCGCCACAGCGAGACACTGGAACCCCTGACGCTGTACCGGGCCCTCTACGGGCAACAGGGGCTGTGGGTGAGGCCCGCCGCCATGTTCCTGGAACTCGTCGACATCGGAGGCCGGTCAGTGCCGCGCTTTTCGCCTGTCGACGAAGCCGACCCCGCAGCGGCCTGAGCCTCAGTGGGCCGCCTGCGGGCGCGGCAACACCACGATGGCCAACAGGCCACCGCCCTGAGCGTTGCGCAACTGCAGACTGCCTTGGTGGCGGGCCACGATGTCGCGCGCAATCGACAGCCCCAAACCCACCCCGCCATGGTGCCGGTTGCGCGACCCCTCCACACGGTAGAAAGGGGCCATCACTCGCTCCAGCTCGGCCTCGGGCAGCCCGGGGCCATGGTCGCGCACCTCGATGCCGACCTCATCCCCCGTGTCCCACAGAAACACCTCGGTCTGACCGCCATAGCGGATTGCATTGCCGATCAGATTGCCCACACAACGGCGCAAGGCCCCGGCCTGGGCCGGCAGCAAACCCGCGCGCCCATGCACGGGCACCCAGTGGCCACAGGCCTGCTGGTCGTCCGCCAGGCTGTCCACCAGGGCCTTCACGTCCAGCTGAACCATGGGTTCCGGGTCGGCCACCCCGCGCAGGTGATCCAGCGTGGCCGTGATCATTTCATCCATCTCGACGATGTCGCGGCCGAACTGCCGGCGGTCCTCGCTGCTCTCCAGGGTTTCTGCACGCAGGCGCAAGCGGGTCAGGGGCGTGCGCAAATCGTGCGACACCGCGGCCACGAAACGATCGCGCTCCTCCAGCTGCTGGCGGATGCGGGCCTGCATCTGGTTGAACACCTGGATCGCCGCCTTGCATTCGGCCGGGCCATCTTCGGACAAGGGCGGACGATCGATGTTCTTGCCCAGCTCGCGGGCCGCCAGCGCCAGTCGGTCGATGGGTTTGGACAGCCAGCGCGCACCCACCCAGGCCGCCACCATCAAGGCCGCCAGCCGCACACCGATGTCCAGCAGCAAACCGGCATCCCAGAGGCTGGGCGGGCCAGGCGGCTCACGTCGGCCTGGCTCGCCCGGAGCCCGGGGCGGACGCCGCTCCCCAGCCTGCGCCGAGGGCTCGCCGGCGGCCTCCTGAAGCACCTGCGGCGGTGGCGGCGGGCCATGCCCGGTGAGGTCGTGCAGGTTGAACATCAGCGTGAGTGCCAGAACATGGCTGGCCAGCACCGCCACAAACAACAACAAGGCCAGGCGGCCGAACAAGGTGCTCGGTACCCGACGGTACAACCATCGCCGCCAGGCTGGCGCTGACAGCACCGCCTGCGGCGCGCCAGTGCCCTGGCCTCGCGCGTCTTGCTTGGGGTTTGCCGGCCTCAGCGCTGCCATCCGACGTGACCCTGCACGGAACGCACGTTGAGCAGGTAACCCGCCCCTCGCACGGTCTTGATCAGGCGCGGTTCGCGAGGGTCGTCCGACAGCTTCTGCCGCAGCCGGGACACCAGCAAATCGATGCTGCGCTCAAAGGCGTCCATGGCGCGCCCCCGCGCCTGCTCCATGAGTTGGTCACGACTGAAGATGCGCCGGGGCATGCCCAGGAAGGTACACAGCAAGCGGAACTCTGCATTCGACAAAGGGATGACCACGCCCTCTGGCGACACCAGATGGCGCTCCATGCGGTAAAGCGACCAGCCATCGAAATGCACCACCTCGGCCTCGACGGCCTGGGGCACCGAAGTGGCACCCGCAGCGCTGCGCCGCAGCACCGTCTGGATGCGCGCCACCAGCTCTCGCGGCTCGAAGGGCTTGCTCATGTAGTCGTCAGCCCCCATCTCCAGGCCCAGCACGCGGTCATAGGCATTGCCTCGGGCCGTGAGCATGATGATGGGCAGGCGCGAGGAGCGGGCGCGCAGTTCGCGCGTCAGCGCCAAACCATCCACACCGGGCAGCATGAGGTCCAGCACGACCAGATCGATGGGGTGGCTGTTGAGGCGTGCTCGCATGGACTCACCGTCGGCAGCCGTGTGCACCGTGAATCCGAAACGGCCCAGGTACTGAGCCAGCAAGGTGGTGATGTCTGCGTCATCGTCCACCACCAAAATGTGTTGCATGGGTCGTCGAAAGAGGCAAAGGAGGAGGCGATGAAAGAGGCGTTTTGTGGCGGCAGTGTAAGCAGCCCGTTAGCCCTTGGAAACGGTTGTCCAACTTCTTTACCCCCGCTTTTCAAAGCTTTGAAAAGCCTTTCGTATCAGCCCGGATACATCACCGACAAACCAGATTTACCCAGGCCCCGAAAAATCGAGGCCAGCCCATGAACGCTGCTGCAAATTGACCGGTCGACGTCTGCATGGGAACCGCTTCAGCCTGATCTGAAAGGAAGCACCATGACCAGCCTCAGCACCGTCTCCAGCGCCAGCAGTGGCTGGACCAATGCCATGCCGCCCCGGCCCCCAGGCGGCGGGCGTCTGACCGAGCGCCTGTTCAGTCAATTCGACGCCGACAACAGCGGCAGTGTGGACAGCACGGAACTGCAGAACCTGCTGTCCGATGTCTCCCAGAAAACCGGTCTCAGCACCAGCAGCACCAGTGCCACCGACCTGCTGACGGCCAATGACAGCAATGGTGATGGCAGCCTGAGCGCCAGCGAACTGGGCGATGCCCTGAAATCCGTGCTGCCGCCACCCCCATCGACGCTGGACTTTGTCCAGTCACGCAGCAACACCGCCAGCAGTTCGTCCGCCTCGACGGCCACTGGCCAGGCCGGCGATGACCTGTTCAGCCAGCTCGACACCAACAGCGACAACAGCGTGAGTCAGGACGAGCTGCAGAGCCTGCTCGATCAGATGGCCTCAGACCAGGGCACCAGCAGCTCGGCGCTCAGCGCCTCGGATGTGATCAGTCAGCTCGACGCCAATGGCGACGGCAGCCTGAGCGCCAGCGAGTTCGATGCCGCCCGCCCACAAGGCCGGGATGGCCCTCCTCAAGCCGGTGGCATGCCGCCCCCGCCACCCCCGACCGACAGCCTGAACAGCAGCAGCACGGCGGGCACCAGCAGCTCGGAAGATCCACTGCAAGCCCTGTTCGACACCATCGACAGCGATCAGAGCGGCGACATCAGCAGCAGCGAGGCCCAGACTTTCCTGAGCCAGTTGGCCAGCCAAGTCGACAGCACGACAGCGACGAGCTCCAGCGCCGGCAGCGGCTCCAACGGCACAGGCAGCGACAACAATGCCAGCAGCAACGCCTCGACCCAGGATTTGGTGCAACTGGTGCAGGCCGCCCGGCGCGAATACCAGGCCCACATGCACGGCTGGAACGAAATCGGCAGTCAGCTCAGCGCATCGGCCTGAACCTGACGCGCCAGCAGTCGCGCCACCACGGCCGGGTACAGCTGATGCTCTTGGCTCAGGACCCGGGCGGCCAGCTGCTCAGGCTGGTCCGAGGGCAGCACCGGCACCACGGCCTGGCCCAGAATTTCGCCGTGATCGAGTTCGGCCGTCACGCGGTGCACCGTGGCACCCGCAAAGCAACAGCCTGCCTCGATGGCGCGCTGATGCGTGTTCAACCCCGTGAAGGCCGGCAGCAAAGAGGGGTGGATGTTGATCAGGCGGCCTGCATAGTGAGCCACAAAACCGGGCGTGAGGATGCGCATGAACCCGGCCAGCAAGACCAGTGCTGGCTCATGCTGGTCGATCATTTGCGCCAGCTGCGCATCAAAGGCCTCGCGGCTCGCGAAGTCGCGGTGGCTCAGGACAGCGGTGGCCAGGCCCTGCGCCTGCGCCCACGCCAAACCGGCCGAATCGGCCTTGTTGCTGATCACGGCCACGACACGTGCGCCATGGCGTTGCGCCCAGTTCTCGCGCTGCGCGGCGCGGACCAGCGCCTTCATGTTCGAGCCGCCGCCGGAGATCAGGATCACGATGTTTTTCATGGATGGGACGGGCCCGCGGCATGCCGGAGCCCTCTGGAAACAGCCCGCGATTATCCCAGAGCGAACCAGGCGACGGCCGTTCGACCCGCGCCCCGCCCGCTGCAGGCAAAATCCGGCTTGCCACCAGCAGGCCCGGCCCTGTCGCCCTGGCCGCTGCACCGATCTCTGTTTCAGGACCCCCACCATGCCTCTTCGCCCCCTCAGCCCCACCGAAGCCCGCGTCCTGGGCACCTTGATGGAAAAGGCGCGCACCGTGCCCGACAGCTACCCTCTGACCCTCAATGCCGTGGTCTCGGGCTGCAACCAGAAGACCAGCCGAGAACCCCTGATGCAGCTCAGCGATGCCGAAGCCCAGGAGGCGCTGGATGAACTCAAGCACCTGTCGCTGGTGTTCGAAACCAGTGGCGGACGGGCCTCGCGCTACGAACACAACTTCAAGCGCGTGCTTGAAGTGCCGGATCAATCCGCCGTGCTGCTCGGCCTGCTGATGCTGCGCGGCCCCCAGACCGCAGGCGAGCTGCGCATCAACAGCGAGCGCTGGCACCGGTTTGCCGACATTTCCTCGGTCGAAGGCTTTCTGGAGGAACTGCAGGAGCGCTCCAGCGAAAAAGGTGGGCCGCTGGTGCTCAAGTTGCCCCGTGCACCGGGCTCGCGCGAAGCCCGCTGGGCCCACCTGCTGTGCGGACCGGTGGATGAGTCCCTGCTGAGCACCCCGGCCGCAGGCACGGCGCCGGCCGCCAGCCCGGCGCTGCAGGCCCGGGTCGAGGTGCTGGAGGCCGAGGTGGCCACGCTGCGCGCCACCCTGGAAAAACTGTGCGAACAACTGGGCTTGTCACACCCCGGACAGGGCTGATCGAACGACCGTGCTAAAAATCGCGGGTTGCCTTCCGACGCCTCGGTCGGACGACAAAAAGCTTCATTCGGAGACAACCCCATGGATTTGGCATTCACCCCTGAAGAACAGAAGTTCCGCGAAGAGATTCGTGCCTGGGTCAAGGAAAACCTGCCCGCCGACCTGTCACACAAGGTGCACAACGCGCTGCGCCTGACCCGTGACGACATGCAACGTTGGGCCAAGATTCTTGGCAAGAAAGGCTGGCTGGGCCATGCCTGGCCCAAGGAATTCGGCGGCCCCGGCTGGAATGCCGTGCAAAAGCACCTTTTCGAAGAAGAATGCGCCCTGGCCGGCGCCCCCCGCGTCGTGCCCTTCGGCCCGGTGATGGTGGCCCCCGTGATCATGGCCTTTGGCAACGCCGAACAGCAACAGCGCTTCCTGCCCGGCATTGCGAGCGGCGAAGTGTGGTGGAGCCAGGGCTACAGCGAACCGGGCTCGGGCTCGGACCTGGCCTCGGTCAAGACCCGCGCCGAGCGCCGTGGCGACAAGTTCATCGTCAACGGCCAGAAGACCTGGACCACGCTGGGTCAGTATGGCGAATGGATCTTCTGCCTGGTGCGCACCAGCAACGAAGGCAAGCCGCAGACCGGCATCAGCTTCCTGCTGATCGACATGAAGTCGCCCGGTGTGACCGTGCGCCCCATCAAGCTGCTCGATGGCGACCATGAGGTCAACGAGGTCTGGTTCGACAACGTCGAAGTGCCGGCCGAGAACCTGATCGGCGAAGAGAACAAGGGCTGGACCTACGCCAAGCACCTGCTGAGCCACGAACGCACCAACATCGCCGACGTGAACCGTGCCAAGCGCGAACTCGAACGCCTCAAGCGCATCGCCAAGGCCGAAGGCGTGCACGACGACCTGCGCTTCCGTGACGAGATCGCCAAGCTGGAGGTCGATGTGGTGGCCCTCGAAATGCTGGTGCTGCGCGTGCTGTCGGCCGAGAAATCGGGCAAGAACTCGCTCGACATCGCCGGTCTGTTGAAGATCCGCGGCAGCGAGATCCAGCAACGCTACTCCGAACTCATGATGCTGGCCGCCGGCCCCTACAGCCTGCCCTACATCCACGAGGCCATGGACGCCGGCTGGCAGGGCGAGCACGTGGGCGCCGCCTACTGCGCGCCCCTGGCATCCACCTACTTCAACATGCGCAAGACCACCATCTACGGCGGCTCGAACGAAGTGCAACGCAACATCGTCGCGCAGACGGTGCTGGGCTGAGAGGAGACACACATGGATTTCGATTTCACCGACGACCAGGAACAACTCCGCGACGCCGTGCGCAAATGGGTTGACAAGGGCTACGACTTCGAGCGCCGCCGCGGCATTGCCAACAGCGGTGGATTCTCGCGCGAGGCCTACGGCGAACTGGCCGAACTGGGCCTGACCGGCCTGTACATCCCCGAGGCCGATGGCGGCCTGGGCATGGGCCCGGTCGAGGGCATGGTGGTGCTCGAGGAACTGGGCCGCGGCATCGTGATCGAGCCCTTCGCCCACGCCCTGATCTCGGGCGCGGTGCTGGCCCACTACGCCGGCGCCGAACTCAAGGCGGCCTGGCTGCCCCGCATTGGCTCGGGCGAAGCCCTGGTGGTGCTGGCCCATCAGGAGCGCAAGGCCCGTTACCGACTGGACGCGACCGAAGCCACCGCCGTGGCCGCCGGCGCAGGCCACACGGTCAGCGGCCACAAGAGCCTGGTGCCTGCAGGCGACCAGGCCGACGCCTTCCTGGTGCCGGCCCAGCTCAACGGCCAAACCGCGCTGTTCCTGGTCGAGCGCCAGGCCACTGGCGTCCATGCCCGGGGCTACAGCACCCAGGACGGTGGTCGAGCGGCTGAGCTGAGCCTCAGCAACGCCCCGGCCACCCTGGTCACCGCCGACGGCCAGACCGCCCTGGAGCATGCCGTCGACATCGGCATCGCCGCCGCCTGTGCCGAAGCCGTGGGCGTGATGGACAAGACCCTGGCCGTGACGGTCGAGTACATGAACACGCGCAAGCAGTTCAATGTGGTGATCTCCAGCTTCCAGGCCCTGCGCCACCGCGTGGCCGACATCAAGATGCAGCTGGAGCTGGCGCGCTCGATGAGCTATTACGCCGCACTCAAGCTCAATGCCCCGACCGCCGAACGCCGCGCCGCCATGGCACGGGCCAAGTACCAGTTGGGCCAGTCGATGCGCTTTGTGGGCCAGCAAGCCGTGCAGCTGCATGGCGGCATCGGCGTGACCGACGAGTACATCGTGAGCCACTATTTCAAGAAACTCACCCAACTCGAGATGACTTTCGGCGACAGCCTGCACCAATTGGGTGAGGTGTCCAGCCGCATGCAGGACACGGCCGGCGTTTTTGCCTGAGCCCGCCCGGTTCTTGCCACAGCGCCGTCAAATCACGGCATCAACATGGCCCGTTGCCCCTCGCAGCGGGCCATTTTTAATTTCAGGAACCTTGTCATGCCCCGCACCACCCCGCATCAAGCCCCTCTGTCACGCCGCAGCTTCCTCGGACTGTCCGGCAGCGCGCTGGCTCTGGGCGCCCTGTCGGGCTGCGCCAGCCTGACGCCCCCAGCGACACCTCGCCCGCCCATCGTCTTCGTGCACGGCAATGGCGACACGGCCGCCCTGTGGATCACCACGGCCTGGCGATTCGAGACCGAAGGTTGGCCTGCCGACCGCCTGTTCGCCATCGATCTGCCCTACCCCCTGGCCCGTGACGACGACGCCAAGCCTCAACCCGGTCGCAGCTCCAGCGCCGAGCACATGGCCTTCCTGAAGGCCGAGGTCGAGCGGGTGCTGCAAGCCACCGGCAGCACCCAGGTGGTGCTGATCGGCAACTCGCGGGGCGGCAACGCCATCCGCAACTACATCCGCCATGGTGGGGGCCAGCGCACCGTCAGCCACGCCATCCTGGGGGGCACGCCCAACCACGGCGTGTGGGCGATTCCCGGCTTTCGCGAAGGCAACGAGTTCTCGGGCACAGGCCCCTTCCTGAGTGAGCTCAACCGCCCCCGCAACGCGGCCGGTGACGAGGTGGATGCCCCCACCCGCTGGCTCACCATCCGGTCCGACCACAACGACAAATTCGCCTCGCCCGACGGGGTCTGGATCGGCCGCCCCGGCCAGCCCACCTTCGTGACGGCCGCCGGCCCCGAACTCAAGGGGGCCGAGAATGTGATCATCCCAGGCGTGGACCACCGCGAAACCGCCTATTCGCGCCCCGCCTTCGAGGCCATGTGGCGCTTTCTCACCGGGGAGGCCCCGCGCCGCCAGGGCATTGCCATGCAAACCCGACCGGTGCTGCAGGGCAAGATCACCGGCCTGGGCCTGAACCCGCTCGACCCCGCCAGCGGCAGCTACACCAACAACCTGCCCCTGCCCGGGGCCAAGCTTGAAATCTACGCGGTGGGCGCTGAAACAGGGCTGCGCCAGGGCGCCCCGGTGCATCAGAAGACCGTGGGCAGCGACGGCCTGTGGGGCCCCTTCACCGCCGAAGCGGGGCAGGCCTACGAATTTGTGATCAGCGCATCGGGCTACGCCACCACCCACCTCTACCGCAGCCCCTTTGCCCGCTCCAGCGACTGGGTGCACCTGCGGGCTGAGCGGCTGGCTGAAACAGAAGCCCGACAGCCCGGCAGCGTGGTGGTGTTCACCCGCCCACGCGGGTACTTTGACCCGCGCCGCGACAGCCTGAGCCTGGATGGACAAGCCAGCCTGCCCGGCGTGCCCTCCAGTGGCACGGCGGGCGCCTCATCGGCACGGCTGCACCTGCCCGCGCAGGCACAGCGGGCGGTCGTGGGTCAGTTCAATGGAGAAACCGTGGCCGGGCGCAACTGGCCCGCAGAAGCGGGGCACCTGACCATGCTGGAGCTCACCTACTGAGGTCTCGAAAGCCACGTGCGCGGGCTTTTTGCCCAGCGCACGATGGCTTCAGCACAAGCCAAGACACCGCTCAATGCGCACTCAGACGAGAGGATTTGGGCACATGCGCCATCAGGAACTCCATCTGGTCCGACAGGATGCGCCGGTTGCGCAGGATGAAGTCTTCCCACAGGCTGGGCACGTAGGGGGCGTAAAGCAGGGGCATGCGGGCCTGCTCAGGGGTGCGATGGCTCTTGCGGTGGTTGCAGGCCTTGCAGGCCGTGACCACATTCATCCAGGTGTCGACACCGTTCTGGGCGAAGGGCACGATGTGCTCGCGGGTCAGCTCGGTTTCGTGGAAATGCTCGCCACAGTAGGCGCATACATTGCGGTCACGTGCAAAGAGCTTGCTGTTGGTCAGGCCCGGGCGCAACTGAAAAGGGCTGATGTTGGGCACGCCCTTGGTGCCGATGATGCTGTTGACCACGATCTGCGACTGCTCGCCCGTGATCGCGTTGTGCCCGCCGCGGAACACCGCGATCTGGGCGCCCGACTCCCATCGGACTTCGCCGGCCGCGTAATGAATCACGGCCTGCTCGAGGGTGATCCAGGACTGGGGCAAGCCCTGGGCGGACAGCTTCAAGACCTTCAAGTGACACTCCTACAAGGGTTGAAAACCACTGACTTGGAACGCAGATCTCGGGAGCAGCCGCAGCGATTTGCATCGAAGCCGCGCCTGCTGCCGCACAATATAACCTGTTTTCATGACAATTTGGCTTCAGGCGCTTGACTGACGGGCACCCCTTGCTATCAAAAAGATAACATCCCAATGAAGATATTCCGCGGCTTCCAGCACCCGGGCATTGCCCCTGCCTGCGCGCTCACCATCGGCAACTTCGACGGCGTGCACCGCGGCCATCAGGCCATGCTGGCCTTGCTGCGCAACGAGGCCCAGCACCGCGGCGTGCCCAGTTGCGTGCTGACCTTCGAGCCCCACCCGCGCGACTACTTTGCAGCTGCCACCGGCCGGGCCGAGCTGGCACCGGCGCGCATCGGCACCCTGCGCGACAAGCTCGAAGAACTGGCCCGCTGCGGCATAGACCAGACCGTGGTGCTGCCCTTTGATGCCCGGCTGGCCAGCCAGCCCCCCGAGGGCTTCATCGACGATGTGCTGATCCGAGGGCTGGGCGTGCGCTACGTGCTGGTGGGCGACGACTTCCGTTTCGGTGCCAAGCGCGCCGGGGACTACGCCCTGCTGGACGCCAGCGGATCGGCGCGCGGCTTTGATGTGGCGCGCATGAACAGCTACGAGGTGCGCGGGCTGCGGGTGTCCAGCTCCGCCGTGCGCGAGGCCCTGGGCCGCGGCGACCTGGAGGCGGTGGGCCGCCTGCTGGGCCGCACCTATGCCATCAGCGGTCATGTGGTGCATGGCCGCAAACTGGGGCGTGAGCTGGGTTTCCGCACCCTGAACCTGCGCTTTTCGCACTGGAAACCCGCCGCCAGCGGCATCTTCGTGGTGCGCGTGCATGGGCTGGTCGAACGCCCTGTCGAGGGCGTTGCCAACCTGGGTGTGCGCCCGTCCCTGGACCCGAATGACGTCAATGGCGGACGCGTCCTGCTGGAGACCCATTGCTTCGATTGGCCTGCCTCGCTGGGTGCCGACGGGGGCTACGGTAAAATTGTCCGCGTGGAACTGCTGCACAAACTGCATGACGAGCTCAAGTACGACGGTCTGGACGCCCTGATGAAGGGCATCAACCAGGACTGCGATGACGCTCGCCGGTTTCTGGCGTCCATGCACGCAGAGACCCATCGCCAGACCACCCGCGACCGAATTTAACGCCGGCACACCGTGCTGCGCGCCCCTTGGAACAGGCTCAGGGCAAACGGCTGACTTCTCCCCGTACCGGGCCGCGCCCGGGTTTGAGCCTGTCAATGCCCCATCCAACACAAAGCCATGGCTGAACAAACCCCTGATTTCCGCAGCACCCTGAACCTACCCGACACCCCCTTCCCGATGCGGGGCGACCTGCCCAAGCGCGAACCGGGCTGGGTGCAGGACTGGGAGGACAAAGGCATCTACAAAAAGCTGCGCGACGCCCGCTGCGGTGCCCCGAAGTTCATCCTGCACGACGGCCCACCCTATGCCAACGGCCAGATCCACATGGGTCACGCGGTCAACAAGATCCTCAAGGACATGATCGTCAAGGCGCGCCAGCTCAAGGGCATGGACGCCATGTACGTGCCGGGCTGGGACTGCCACGGCCTGCCGATCGAAAACGCGATCGAAAAGAAGTTCGGGCGCAACCTCAGCCGCGACGACATGCAGGCCAAGAGCCGCGCCTTCGCCAATGAACAGATCGGCATCCAGATGGCCGGTTTCAAGCGCCTGGGGGTGCTGGGCGAATGGGACAACCCCTACAAGACCATGAACTACGCCAACGAGGCCGGCGAGTTGCGTGTCTTGAAGCGTGTGATGGAGCGCGGCTTCGTCTACCGCGGCCTCAAGCCCGTGTACTGGTGCTTTGACTGCGGCAGCTCGCTGGCCGAGTTCGAGATCGAATACGCCGACAAGAAGAGCACCACCCTGGACGTGGCCTTCGAGTGCGCCGAGCCCGCCAAGCTGGCCGCGGCCTTCGGGCTGGCGGCCCTGGACCAGCCCGCCTTTGCCGTGATCTGGACCACCACCGCCTGGACCATCCCGGCCAACCAGGCACTGAACCTGAACCCCGAACTGGACTACGCCCTGGTCAAGACCGAGCGTGGCCTGCTGGTGCTGGCCGCCTCGCTGGTCGAGAAGTGCATGGAGCGCTACGCCCTGAACGGCGAGGTGCTGGCCACCACCCTGGGCAAGAACCTGGGCCTGATCAACTTCAAGCACCCGCTGTACGACGTCGACCCCGGCTACGCCCGCTTCAGCCCGGTGTACCTGGCGGACTACGCCACCGCCGACGACGGCACCGGTCTGGTGCACTCGTCGCCCGCCTATGGCGTGGATGACTTCAACAGCTGCGTCGCCCATGGCATGGCCTACGACGACATCCTGAACCCGGTTCAGGGCAACGGCACCTACGCGGCCGATTTCCCGCTGTTCGGCGGCCAGTACATCTGGAAGGCCGTGCCGGTGATCATCGAGGCCCTGCGCAACGCCGGCCGCCTGTTCGCCACCCACGACATCGTCCACAGCTACCCGCACTGCTGGCGCCACAAGACGCCGGTGATCTACCGCGCCGCCGCGCAGTGGTTTGTGCGCATGGACGAAGGCGAGGGCGTTTTCACCACCGACAAGGCCCCGCAGACCCTGCGCCAGATCGCCCTGGCCGCGGTCGAACAGACCAGCTTCTACCCCGAGAACGGCAAGGCCCGCCTGCACGACATGATTGCCGGCCGCCCCGACTGGTGCATCAGCCGCCAGCGCAGCTGGGGCGTGCCCCTGCCCTTCTTCCTGCACAAGGACAGCGGCGAGCTGCACCCCGACACCATGGCCATCATCGACCGCGCCATCGCGCTGATCGAGCAGGGTGGCATCGAGGCCTGGAGCCGCGTCACGGTCGAAGACATCCTGAGCGCCGAAGACGCGCCGCACTACACCAAGAGCAGCGACATCCTGGAGGTGTGGTTTGACTCGGGTTCGACCTTCTCGCATGTGCTGCGCGGCACCCACCCGGCCGCTCACCACGAAAGCGGCCCCGAGGCCGACCTGTACCTCGAAGGCCATGACCAGCACCGCGGCTGGTTCCACTCCTCGCTGCTGCTGGCTTCGGCCGTCGAAGGTCGCGCGCCCTACCGCGGGCTGCTGACCCACGGCTTCACGGTGGACAGCCAGGGCCGCAAGATGAGCAAGTCGCTGGGCAACGGCATCGAGCCCGATGAGGTCAGCAAGAAGCTGGGCGCCGAGATCATCCGACTGTGGGTGGCCGCCAGCGATTACTCGGGCGACATCGCCGGTGACGACAAGGTGCTGGCCCGCGTGGTCGACAGCTACCGCCGCATCCGCAACACCCTGCGTTTCCTGCTGGCCAACACCAGCGACTTCAACCCTGCCACCGACAGCGTGCCGGCCGACCAGTTGCTGGAGATCGACCGCTATGCCCTGGCCCGCGCGGCCCAGCTGCAGGACACCATCCTGGCGCACTACGAAAAGTACGAGTTCCACCCCGTGGTGGCCAAGCTGCAGGTCTACTGCTCGGAAGACCTCGGCGCCTTCTACCTCGACGTGCTGAAAGACCGCCTCTACACCACCGCGCCCAAGAGCCTGGCACGCCGCAGCGCCCAGACGGCGCTGTACCAGATCACCCAGGCCATGCTGCGCTGGATGGCACCGTTCCTCAGCTTCACGGCCGAAGAGGCCTGGAAGCTGGTGGGCCACTCCGAATCGATCTTCATCGACACCTACTGGAACTTCGGCGCCACCGAAGCCGCCCTGCTCGACAAATGGGACCGCATTCGTGCCGCCCGTGAAGTGGTCAACAAGGAAATCGAAGCCCTGCGCTCGGCCGGCCAGGTGGGCGCCTCGCTGCAGGCCAATGTGAACCTGGCCGTGCCGGCGGGCAGCGACTTGCTGGCCGCCCTGCAAAGCCTGGGCGATGACCTGAAGTTCGTCTTCATCACCTCGGCTGCCAGCCTGACCGAGGCCGCCGCCGACAGCGAACCCAGCGCCAGCGTCACGCCCTCCAGCGCCGCCAAGTGCGAACGCTGCTGGCACTACCGTGACGATGTGGGCAGCAACCCCGCCCACCCGACCCTGTGCGGCCGCTGTGACAGCAACCTGCATGGGGCTGGCGAAAGCCGGGCCTTCGCCTGATGGCTGCGCCACGCGGCAAGGGCGGCGGTGCCCCGAAGGCCCAGATGGTGAAGACAGGGGGCGGCCCCCTGGGGGCCCTGCTGCCCTGGCTGGCCTGGGCGCTGATCGTGCTGATCGTGGACCAGTTCACCAAGGTGCTGATCCTGGGCTACTACCACCTGCACGACAGCACCACCGTGCTGAGCTTCTTCAACATCGTGCGGGCCCACAACACCGGTGCAGCCTTCTCGTTCCTGGCCACCGCGGCGGGCTGGCAGCGCTGGCTGTTCACCGGCATCGGGCTGACCGCCGCTGGCTTCATCCTGTGGCAGCTGCGTCAGCACAGCGGCCAACGCCTGTTCTCGTTTGCCCTGTCCAGCATCCTGGGCGGCGCCATCGGCAACGTGGTGGACCGGCTGCTGCATGGCTATGTGGTCGACTTTCTGCAGTTCCACTGGGACTTTCTGGCCCCCATGTTCCCGGGTGGCTACTTCCCAGCCTTCAACATTGCCGACAGTGCCATCACCCTGGGCGCCATCTGCCTGGTGCTCGATGAGTTGCTGCGCGTGAAGCGCGGGCGCTGAACGCCCCAGCCCCGATCCGGCGACCGGATCGGGCTTTCTCGTTTTTTCCTCTTCCCGTCATCACCTCGTCACACGCTGACGGTTCAATGTAAACGTTTACATTGAATCTCCAGCCCCCATGAGCATCCAGGAAGTAGCTCGCCGGGCCGGGGTGTCGGTGGCCACGGTGTCGCGGGTGTTCAACCTGCCCGCCAAGGTGGCCCCCGAGACCCGGGCCCTCGTCGAGCAAGCCGCCCAAGACACGGGCTACCTGCCCAACGCCAGTGCCCGCACCCTGCGCACGCAGCGCAGCCGCACGCTGGGCGTGGTGCTGCCCACCCTGGTCAACCCGGTGTTTGCCGAATGCCTGCAGGGCATTGCCAGCGCCGCCAGCGCGGCAGGGCATGCCATCGTGCCGCTGACCACCGACTACCGCCTGGCCCACGAAGAGCAGGCCGTGGCCAGCCTGCTGGCGGGCAATGTGGACGGCATGATCCTGGTGGTCAGCGACCCGGCCGAGTCGTCCGCGCTGCGGCGCTTGCAGACCCTGGGCCACCCCTATGTGCTCTGCTACAACCGCCACCCGGCCCACCCCTGTGTGTCGGTGGACGGTGAACAGGCGGTGGCGGCCCTGGTGGGCCGGCTGGTGCAGCAAGGACATCGGCACATCACCATGGTCAGCGGCCAGCGCACCGCCTCCGACCGCGCCCAGCAACGCTGCCGTGGTTACGCTGCCGGCATGCGCGCCGCCGGCCTGAACCCGGCCCCGGTGCTGGAGGTGCCCTTTCTGGAGCCCAGCCAGCACACCCTGATCGAACACCTGCGCGGGCCGCACCGGCCCACCGCCCTGATCGGCTCCAACGACCTGCTGGCCCTGCGCTGCCTGCGCGCCGCCCGCCTGGCCGGGCTGTCGGTGCCCGGCCAGCTCAGTGTGGTGGGCTTTGACGGCATCGCCCTGGGCGAAGACCTGAGCCTGCGCCTGAGCACCATCACCCAACCCAATGCCGAGCTGGGGCGCCAAAGCGTCGAATGGCTGCTGCAGGCCCTGCAGGAAGGCCTGCCACCGCCGCCCAGCGGCAGCCGCAGCCTGGCCCATGGCTTCCGGGTGGGCGAGACCTGCGCCTCGCCCGACCAACCCCTGGCCTCTTGACACCTTCTCTTTACCTCTCTCTTTTCACAACCCTGGAGTGAACCGATGCGACAACTCATCACCCCCTTGCTGCGTGCCAGCGTCCTGGCCGCCGGCCTGGCCGCCAGCACCCTGGCCCTGGCCCAGAACGCCATCTGCTACAACTGCCCGACCGAATGGGCCGACTGGGGCAGCCAGATCAAGGCCATCAAGGCCAAGACCGGCGTCACCGTGCCGCCCGACAACAAGAACTCGGGCCAGTCGCTGGCCCAGTTGGTGGCCGAAAAAGCCAGCCCGGTGGCCGATGTGACCTACCTCGGCGTCACCTTTGCCATCCAGGCCCAGAAAGAAGGCGTGGTGGCCAGCTACAAGCCGGCGACCTGGGCCGACATCCCCGAGGGCCTGAAAGACCCGCAAGGCCACTGGTTCACCATCCACTCGGGCACGCTGGGCTTCATGGTCAATGTGGATGCGCTCAAGGGCAAGCCGGTGCCCAGGTCGTGGGCCGACCTGCTCAAGCCCGACTACAAGGGCCTGATCGGCTACCTCGATCCGGCCTCGGCCTTTGTGGGCTACGTGGGTGCCGTGGCCATCAACCAGGCCCGCGGCGGCTCGCTGGACAACTTCGGACCGGCCATCGATTACTTCAAGGCCCTGCAGAAAAACGAGCCCATCGTGCCCAAGCAGACCTCGTACGCCCGCGTGCTGTCGGGTGAGATCGCGATCCTGCTTGACTACGACTTCAATGCCTACCGCGCCAAGTACAAGGACCAGGCCAATGTGCAGTTCGTGATCCCAGCCGAAGGCACGCTGGTGGTGCCCTATGTGATGAGCCTGGTGGCCAACGCCCCGCACGCCGACAACGGCCGCAAGGTGCTCGACTTCGTGCTGTCGGACGAAGGCCAGGCCCTGTGGGCCAACGCCTACCTGCGCCCGGTGCGGGCCAGTGCCATGAGCAAAGAGGTGCAGGCCCGCTTCCTGCCCGCCAGCGAGTACGCCCGCGCCCGGACGATCGACTACGCCAAGATGGCGGCCGTGCAGAAGGCCTTCTCGGAGCGTTACCTCAAAGAAGCCCAGTAAGCCCTCCACCACGGCCTCACCATGCCCACACTGTCCCCCCAGGCCCTGAGGCTGGCCTGCGCCGCACCGGCGCTGGCCTTCTTTGCCGCCTTCTGGTTGCTGCCCGTGCTGCAACTCGTGGCCCTGCCCGCCCAGAAGGGCTGGGCCACCTACTTCGCCGTGCTGACCGAGGCCCGCTACCTGAAGAGCCTGCTGCAGACCCTGGGCCTGTCACTGGTGGTGACCGCAGCCACCCTGGCGCTGGGCGCTGGTGTGGGCGTGACCCTGGCGCGGCGGCGCTTTGCGGGGCGGGGGCTGCTGCTGTCGCTGCTGACGCTGCCGCTGTCGTTTCCGGGCGTGATCATCGGCTTCTTCATGATCTTGCTGGGCGGGCGCCAGGGCCTGGTGGCCGACCTGACCGAAGCCCTGGGTGCGGGCCGCGTGACCCTGGCCTACGGGCTGGGTGGCTTGTTCCTGGCCTACCTGTACTTTTCGCTGCCGCGGGCCATCGGCAGCTACACCGCCGCCGCAGGCGCCATGGACCCGGCCCTGGAAGAGGCCGCCCGCTCGCTCGGCGCAGGCCCCTGGCGCGTGGTGTGCGATGTCTGGTGGCCCGAGCTGGCCCCCACCACCGTGGCCTGTGGCGCCATGGTCTTTGCCACCGCCATGGGGGCCTTCGGCACCGCCTTCACGCTGGCCAGCCAGTACGAGGTGCTGCCCATCACGATCTACAACGAGTTCACCAACTACGCCAACTTCGCGCTGGCGGCCAGCCTCTCGCTGAGCCTGGGCGCGATGACCTGGGGCGTGCTGTGGCTGGCCCGAAAACTGGGCCCCGACGCCCGCAACGCCCACAAAGCGCCCCTTGCCGGAGCCTGATGCCATGCGCCACGCGCGATCCACCTCCCCCCTGCTGCTGGCACTGACGGCCCTGGTCGCCCTGTTCATGCTGGCCCCGATGGCCCTGTCAGTGCTGGCCGGCCTGCTCAACAACTACCCCCGGGGCCTGAAAAGCGGCCTCACCACCCGTTGGCTGGGCGAGGTCTGGGACACCTATGGCAGCACGGTGCTGGCCTCGCTGGGCCTGGCGGGCACCTGTGTGCTGGCCTGCCTGCTGCTGGGTGTGCCCTGTGCCTACGCGCTGGCGCGCAGCCGCTCGCGCTGGGCCCGCTTGTTGGAAGAGCTGCTGACCCTCCCGGTGGCCGTGCCCGGCCTGGCCAGTGCACTGGCACTGATCCTCACCTATGGCGCCTGGCAGGGCCTGCGCCAGAGCTACGGCTTTGTGCTGATCGGCCACATCGTCTTCACCCTGCCCTTCATGGTGCGCACCGTGGCCGCGGCCTTTCAGCGTGACGAGCTGCGCTCGCTCGAAGAAGCGGCCCGCTCGCTGGGCGCGCGCTTCGACCAACGCTTTCTGGGCGTGCTGGTGCCCGCCGTGCTGCCGGCCATCGTGTCGGGCTGCCTGATGGTCTTCACGCTCTCGGTGGGTGAATTCAACCTCACCTGGATGCTGCACACCCCTTTGACCCGAACCCTGCCCGTGGGCCTGGCCGACAGCTACGCCTCGATGCGCCTGGAGGTGGGCTCGGCCTACACCCTGGTCTTCCTGCTGGTGATCCTGCCGGTGCTGTGGGGCCTGCAGGGCCTGGGTCGCCTGATGGAGAAACACCTTGGAACTTGAACGCACGCGCGTGGACATCGTCCAATGCGCCAAAACCTACCCCGACGGCACCCGTGGCCTGCACCCCACCACCCTGACCATCGAACCCGGCGAAGTGCTGGCGCTGCTGGGCCCCTCAGGTTGCGGCAAGACCACGCTGCTGCGCCTGATCGCCGGGCTGGAATTGCCCGATGAGGGCAGTCGCCTGCTGTTTGGCGACACCGACGTCACCCGGCTGCCGATCGAACGGCGCGGCATCGGCATGGTGTTTCAGCATTACGCGCTGTTTCCACACATGACGGTGGCGGCCAACATCGGCTACGGCCTGCGCCTGCGCGGCACCCCGGTGGCCGAGCAGCGGCGCGTGGTGGGCGAACTGGTCGATCTGGTGCGCCTGAACGGGCTGGAGCACCGGCGCCCGGCCGAACTCTCGGGCGGCCAGCGCCAGCGCGTGGCCCTGGCACGCGCCGTGGCCGTGCGCCCGCGCGTGCTGCTGCTGGACGAACCGCTGACCGCCCTGGACGCCAAGCTCAAGGAGCAGTTGCGCGACGAACTGGCCGAACTGCTGCGTCGCCTGCACATCACCGCGGTACACGTCACCCATGACCAGCAGGAAGCCCTGGCCATTGCCGATCGCCTGGCCGTCATGCAGGCCGGGCGCATCGTGCAGGTGGGCGACGGTGAAACCCTTTACCGCCGCCCGGAGCACCCCTTTGTGGCCACTTTTCTGGGCCGCGTGAACCGGCTGCAGCGCGACGAAGACGCGCGCCGCCGCCACGTGCTGAAGCTGGGCCGGATCGAACTGCCCTGCCCCCCCGTCTGGGGTGATCAGCCCCAGTTGCTGCTGCGCCCCGAAGACATTGAGCTGTGCGAGGCCCGCCCCGACGTGGCCGAGGCCCAGGTGATGCAACGGCGCTTTCTGGGTGAGCGCGTGCAGCTCAGCCTCAGCCTGCCGCACCAGCCGCTGATCTCGGTCGACGTGGACCGCGATCACCCGGCCCGCGCCGGTGATACCGTCGGGGTTCGTGTCGCCCCCCAGAGCCTGATGCCGGCCGAAGCCGTCAGCGCCTGAGCGGTCTGCCCCTCCCCCACCCGACCGATGCCTTGCCCCCCATGAACACCTTGTTGGCCCAACTGTCCGATCTGCACATCCGCGAGCCCGGCCGCCTGGCTTATGGCCGCCTCGACACCGCCCCCTACCTGGCCCAGGCCGTGCAGACCCTGCTGCACCTGCCGCAAGCGCCCCAGGCCGTGGTGATCACCGGCGACCTGACCGACTTTGGCCGGGCGGCCGAATACGAGCACCTGGCCAAACTGCTGGCCCCCTTGCCCATGCCGGTGTACCTGCTGCCCGGCAACCACGACGACCGAGACCAGCTGCGCGCGAGCTTTCCTGAGCACGCCTACCTGGGCACCGAGGGCTTTGTGCAGTACAGCGTGCCGGTGGGCCCGCTGCAAGTCATCGCCCTCGACACCGTGGTGCCCGGCGCCAGCCATGGCGCGCTGTGCCCACAACGGCTGGCCTGGCTGGCCGACGAGCTGGAGCGGCAAGCCCAGCGCCCGGTGATCCTGGCCCTGCACCACCCGCCGTTCCAGACCCTGATCGGTCACATGGACCGGATCGGCCTGCTTCAGGGTGCCGCCGAGCTGGAGGCCCTGGTGGCGCGCCACCCCCAGGTGCAGCGGGTCATCTGCGGCCACCTGCACCGCAGCATCCAGGTGCGTTTTGGCGGCACGCTCGCGCAGACCGTGCCGTCACCGGCCCACCAGGTTTGCCTGGACCTGGCGCCCGACGCAGCCTCGGCCTGGACACTCGAGCCCCCGGGCTTCGGCCTGCACGCCTGGAGCGAGGCCGGCGTGCTGATCAGCCACACCGTGGCCAGCGGCAACTACCCGGGCCCCTACCCGTTTCACGACGGCGGGCAACTGATTGACTGATCGACGGATCAGAAATTGAGCTTCAAGCCCGAGCTGGGCCAACGGCCGCGGTACACCTTGCCCGTGCCCGAGGCGGTGATCCAGACATCGCGCAAGTCGGGCCCGCCAAAGCACAGGTTGGTGCAGATCAGATCGGGCACCGCGGCATGCTCGGTCAGGCCCGTGGCCGGGTCGAACACCGTGATGCCGCCGTTGAGGATGGTGGCCACGCACACCTTGCCGTCGCCCTGCACGGCCAGGCTGTCCAGAAACTGGCAACCCGGCAGGTTGGCCACCACCCGCGCCGGCTGGAACGGCGACACGGTCTGCACCACGCCGGGCGACAGCACATCGAAGGCCCAAAGCCGGCCCAGGTAGGTGTCGGCCACATAGACCACTTTTTCGTCGGGCGACAGGCCCACGCCGTTGGGGGCCAGCAGCGGCGGGCCGGCACGCACGATGCGCGAGCCATCGGGCAGGGCGTAATACAGACCGCCGAACTGGCGTGAGTGCTCGTTGCCGCAGCCATGGTCGGTGAACCAGAAGCCCCCCTGGCGGTCGAAGACCAGGTCGTTGGGGCCGATCAGGCGCTGGCCCTCGCAATGGGTGTACAGGGTGCGCACCTCGCCGGTGGCCAGGTCGACCCGCTGGATGCTGCCGCCCTGGTGCTCGGGCGGCGTGGCGCCCGGGATGTTCAGCCCATCGACCGCGTGAAAACGGAACGAGCCCCCGTTGTTCGTCACATAGGCCGCCCCATCGGGGCCGATGGCCACGCCGTTCGGGCCCCCCCCCAGCTCGGCCACCACCTGCACCTCACCCTGCGGCGTGATGCGGCTCAGCGTGCCGCGCTGGATCTCGGTGAGCAAAAGATGCCCGTCGGGCAGCAGCACAGGCCCCTCGGGAAATTGAAGGCCTGAGGCCAGGCATGTGAGTTCGAGTTCGATCGCCATGGGTGTTGTCTCCCTGCAAATGATGTCGCGCTGCGAACAGCCGCAGCGCCACCGTTGTAAGGAGAGGCCCACCAGGTGTCAGTCCGTCAGGCGACACGGGGAGCCCGAAGACACCCGGACGGCTTCAGTGCTCGTCGTTGGCGATTTGGGCCCGGCTGGCGTAGCGCTGGGCCAGCACCGCACACACCATCAACTGCATCTGGTGGAACAGCATCAGGGGCAACACGATGGCCCCGACGGTGCCCGAAGCGAACAGCACCTTGGCCATGGGCACGCCGCTGGCCAGGCTTTTCTTGGAGCCACAGAACACGATGGTGATCTCGTCCTCCTTCGAGAAGCCGAGCTTGCGGGCCAGCAAGGTCGTGCTGGCCAGGGCCAGGGCCAGGATCACGGCACACACCACCAGCAAGCCCAGCAGCGAGGTGAGCGGCATGTCCTTCCACAGGCCCTGGATCACGGCGGCGCTGAAAGCCGTGTAGACCACCAGCAGGATGGAGCCCTGGTCCACGTACTTGAGCATGGCGGCACGCTTCTTGACGAAGTCGCCGATCCAGGGGCGCAGCAGGTGGCCCGCCAAAAAAGGCACCAGCAACTGCAGCATGATGTGGCCGATGGCGGCCAGCGGATCCCCCCCGGCCGCATGGCGCTGCAGCAACAGGCCCACCAGCAGCGGGGTGATGAAGATGCCCATCAGGGTGGAGGCCGAGGCACTGCAGATCGCCGCCGGCATGTTGCCGCGGGCCACTGCCGTGAAAGCAATGGCCGACTGCACCGTGGCCGGCAGGGCACACAGGAACAGCACGCCCAGGTACAGATCGGGCGTCACCAGCGGCTGCAGCACGGGCCGCAGCGCCCAACCCAGCAGCGGAAACAGCACAAAGGTGCTGGCCACCACCACCAGGTGAAGGCGCCAGTGGCTGATGCCGGCCAGCACCGCGTCACGCGAGAGTTTGGCGCCGTGCAGAAAGAACAGCAGACTGACCGCGGCCACGGTGAGCCACTCGAAGCCCTGGGCCACCTGGCCCGAGGCCGGCAGCACGCTGGCCAGCACCACGGTGCCCAGGATGGCGAAGGTGTAGTTGTCGGGAAGGAATCGGGAACGCGCCATGCGGCCTCCAAAGGGGGTGGGCCCCGCGCCATGCCGAGCCCAGGTGGGCGATTAGGCCTGAGCCCGATTCAAAAGTGAAATGCATTTCACTGATGGATTTATCATGTGCACTCATGAATGTCACCCTGCGTCAACTGGAGGTGTTCCGCTCCGTGGCCCTCACCCGCAACTTCAGCCGCAGCGGCCAGTTGATCGGCCTGACCCAGCCCGCCGTCAGCCGCTGCATCACCGAACTGGAAGCCCAACTGGGCCTGAAACTGCTGAACCGCACCACCCGCGAGGTCGAACTGACCGAGGCCGGCCGCAAGCTGGCGGCCCGCCTGGAGCGCGTGCTGGAGGAGCTGGACAACACCTTGCTGGACGTGCAGGGCATGGCCACTGAACGCCGGGGGCGGGTGCGCGTGGCCAGCAGCCCCACCCTGTCAGCCAACCTGATGCCCGAATGCATCGCGCTGTGCCGGCGCCAATGGCCCGGCCTGCAACTGACCTTGCTGGACCGCATCCAGCACGATGTGCTGGACAGCGTGCGCTCGGGCGAGGTCGATTTCGGGGTGGTGATCGACCCCGGTGAACGCGAGGACCTGCACTGCGAGCCCATCCTGTCCGAGCCCTTCTGCCTGGTCTGCCCGCCCGGCCACGCCCTGGCCCGGCAGGCCCAGGTGCACTGGCGCGACCTGGCCGGCGAATCGCTGGTGTTGCTGGACCACGCCTCCGGCAGCCGACGCCTGATCGACCGGGCCCTGGAAGCCCAGGGGGTGGTGGCCGAAAACGCCCAGGACGTGGGCCACCCCACCACCATCTTCCGCATGGTCGAGGCCGGCCTGGGCCTGTCGGTGGTCCCCCACCTGGCCCTGCCCCCCGAAGGCCTGAATGGCCTGGCCGTTCGCCCCCTGCTGCCCCGGGTGGACCGCGACATCATGCTGGTGCACCGCCGCAACCGCGCCCTGTCGCCCCTGGCCCAGGCCGCGTGGGAGCTGATCCGAGACGTGGCCCGGCAGCGCCAAGCCGTGCCGGCGGTCTGAGGGCCCCACCCAGCCGAAGCCACGCCATCAGCCAGCGCCCCACACCCAGGCAACCGGTTCCTCAAAGGATGCAGGCCCTCCAGACCTTCAGGGAGGCGCACTCAGCGCAATCGACCGGCGCTCATGGGTCCATAGCGTTGACGATGAAATAGGGCACCAGGGACACCACGAGCCATAGCCACTGACGACTGTAGGCGGCCCAGCCCCAACAGGCCCAGGCAAAGAGGATCGCGGCGGCGCGAGCAAGTTTCAAGAGGTGCCTACTTCAAAACAATGGGCAAAGACGACAGGCCCCATCGAACATAGACCAGATACGGAATGATACGAGCGGTGCCAGCGGGCGTCTCCAAGAGGACCGGCGTTCGCGCCGAGGCCCTGACAAAGAGGTTCAGGGGCCGTCCAACATTTGCCAGGTAAGCCCCTGGACCAAAGAGTCCCCATCGAGTCGAATGGATCACGCCCGTGCGGGCGATGCCTGCAGCCCCATCCGCCGTGGAAAAGTGCACCAGCGAACGAGGGACCCCTAAAAAGTTGAAGCCTGCAGTCCCAAGGATCAACGCAGTTTGAGGAGCGACATCGGGCGTCCAAAGCGCAGCGAAGACACCAGGGACATGGGCGAGCGGTGCGAATGGGCTTTTCGAACGGATCGCGATGTCTGCCCAGTATTGGGTTGCATCTTCGCCTGCAGCAGTGCTTGCTCGATAGAGGGTCTCCAGCCTCTTGATCAATCCCCGTACCGCATCATGATCAGATACCTTGAGTGGACCTGTGAACTCGCGTGGGGAACAACTCAGTGTCTTGTCAGACATTGCAGCCTCCTTTCGACAGCACATCGTAGGAACGCTTGGGTCCAAGACAAGGTAGCAAACGCAACAAGGGTTTCGGCTGGTACAAACATGCGTCTCGGCCGACGACCGAACAGGCCGTCCTTCTTACCTCAATTCACGCCATGCCCCCACCCCGCCCCCTCTACCCCGCCATCGAACCCTACGAAACCGGCCTGCTCGACGTGGGCGACGGCCACCGCGTCTACTACGAGCGCGTGGGCACCCCGGGCGCCAAGCCGGCGGTGTTTCTGCATGGCGGCCCGGGCGGGGGCATCTCGCCCGAGCACCGGCGACTGTTCGACCCGGCGCGTTACGACCTGCTGCTGTTTGACCAGCGCGGCTGCGGCCGCTCCACGCCGCATGCGGGCCTGGAGGCCAACACCACCTGGCACCTGGTGGACGACATCGAGGCCCTGCGGCAGTTGCGGCCCGGCACCGAGCGCTGGCTGGTGTTCGGGGGCTCGTGGGGCTCGACCCTGGCGCTGGCCTATGCGCAGAAGCACCCGCAGCGCGTGAGCGAGTTGGTGCTGCGCGGGGTCTACACCGTGACCCGGGCCGAGCTGGACTGGTACTACCAGTACGGGGTGTCGGAGATGTTTCCCGAGAAATGGGCGCGCTTCCAGGCCCCGATACCGGAGGCCGAACGCGGCCACATGATGGCGGCCTACCACCGCCTGCTGACCGGCCCGGACCCGGCCCGCCAGCAGGAAGCGGCCCTGGCCTGGAGCCTTTGGGAGGGCGAGACCATCACCCTGCTGCCCAGCCCAACCAACCACGACCAGCATGCCGATGCCCACTTTGCCCTGGCCTTCGCCCGGCTGGAGAACCACTATTTCATGCACGGCGCCTGGCTCGAAGATGGCCAACTGCTGCGCGAGGCCCATCGCCTGGCGGGCATCCCGGGGGTGATCGTGCATGGCCGCTATGACATGCCTTGCCCGGCACGTTACGCGCACGCCCTGCACCAGGCCTGGCCCGGCTCGGAGTTCCACCTGATCGAGGGGGCCGGCCATGCCTGGACCGAACCCGGCATCCAGGATCAGTTGCTGGCTGCCACCGATCGCTTCGCCCAGCGCTGAATTCGGCTACAGCCCCAGGCTGGCCGCAATGATCAAGCTGGCTTCCAGGGTGAATTCGCCGGCCGCCACCCGCTGGACCAGTTCATCGCGGGTGAGCAGGGCGAACTGGGCCACCTCGCCATCCTGGTTCTCGGGCGGACGCCCGTCCGGCACCTGGCCGACAAACCAGTCGATGCGCTCGACCATGTAGCCGCAGCCGCCCCCCTCGGCGCTGGGGCGCGCAAATTCGACATGCCCCCCATGGCTCAGGGCGGCCATCTGCTCGACATGCAGGCCGGCTTCCTCCCAGGTTTCGCGGGCCAGGGCCTCGTGCAGGGTGTCGGCAGCCGAGACCATGCCGCCCATCAAGGTGTCCCACATCCCGGGGTCGTTGGGTTTGTCGTGGGCGCGCTGCTGCACCCAGTGGCGCCCGTCGGGGGCCAGCCCCACCAGGTGCACGGCCTGCGTGGCCAGGCCGAGCACGCGCACCGCACCACGCTCGATGGTGCCCAGGCGCTGCCCCTGGGCCCCAACCACCGCCAATTGTTCGTTGCGCCAGGGGCCACAGCGACCAGCCGCCCGCAGGGCCAGGGCCAACGTTTGCAGGGCAGCACTCAGGCCAGCCTCGGAGGCCTCGGCCTGCAGGTGCCAGCTCGGGCCACGCTCATCCAGTTGGCGCGACAAGCCCAGGCCGGCCGCGCCCGGCAGACTGGCCAGCACACCGTCTTCGACCGAGCCGAGGGTGTGCCCCGCCGCCACCAAAGGCAGACGAGGGCGACGTGGCGCCTGGCGGGCCTGTGCACGCAGGTCCAGCAGCCAGGGCGGACTCGAAGGCTTGCCGGGGTTCACAGCGTGAGGATGGTGCAGCCCGTGGTCTTGCGGGCTTCGAGGTCGCGGTGCGCCTGCTGCACGTCTTCAAGGCGGTAGCGCTGCTCGATGTGGATCTTCACCTGACCGCTGCGCACCACCTCGAACAAGTCATCGGCCATGGCCTGGTTGCTTTCGCGGGTGGCGATGTGGGTGAACAGGGTCTGGCGCGTGACATACAGCGAGCCCTTGGCGCCCAGCATGCCGGGGGCGAAGGGTGCGACCGGACCGGAGGCGTTGCCGAAGCTGGCCATCAGGCCGAAGGGACGCAGGCAGTCGAGGGATTTGTCCCAGGTGTCCTTGCCCACCGAGTCGTACACCACCTTGACGCCCTGGCCGCCGGTGATCTCCTTGACGCGGGCCGCAAAATCTTCGGTGCTGTAGTTGATCACGTGGGCCGCACCGTTGGCCTTGGCAAGCGCGCACTTGGCATCCGAGCCTGCGGTGCCGATCAGCTGCAGGCCCAGGGCCTTGGCCCATTGGCAGGCGATCAGGCCGACACCGCCGGCAGCAGCATGGAACAGCACGAAGTCGCCGGGCTGCAGGCCTTCCACCGGGCGGGTCTTCTTGAGCAGGTACTGGGCGGTGAGGCCCTTGAGCATCATGGCGGCGCCGGTCTCGAACGAGATGTCGTCGGGCAACTTGCACACGTTGCGGGCCGGCATCACGCGCACCTCTGAATAGCTGCCCGGCGGGTTGGCCGCGTAGGCGGCACGGTCGCCAGCGCGCAGGTGGGTCACGCCCTCGCCCACGGATTCGACCACGCCTGAGCCTTCCATGCCGAGCTGAAGCGGCATGGGGAAGGGGTACAGGCCAGTGCGCTGGTACACATCGATGTAGTTCAGGCCCACCGCATGGTGGCGGATGCGGATCTCGCCGGGGCCGGGCTGGCCCACGTCCACATTCACGATCTTGAGTTGTTCAGGACCACCAGGCTGGTCAATGCGTACGGCGCGGGTCATGGGATGTCTCCGGTTGCGGGGGGCGAAGGGAACGAAGTTGAGGACGGCCGCTGCATCCAGCAGCTGCGGTGCAGGCCAAACCGGGCGAAATGGTGCCACGAATCGGCGGGGTGTGCAGAGGTCTGGGCGCAAGGCCGGCGCCGGCCCTGTAAAGTGCGCCCCCATGCAACACCGACTCAGCCCCTCGACCATCGCCCTGCTCACCCTGCCCCCCCTGCTTTGGGCGGGCAATGCCGTGGTGGGCCGGCTGGTGCATGAGCTGGTGCCGCCCATGACGCTGAACCTGCTGCGCTGGGCCATCGCCTTCGTCCTGCTGCTGCCGCTGGCGGGCCGCACCCTGCGCCGCGACAGCCCCTTGTGGGCCCATTGGCGGCGCTACAGCGTGCTGGGCCTGTTGGGGGTGGGCTGCTACAACGCCCTGCAGTACCTGGCGCTGCAGACCTCCACCCCGATCAATGCCACGCTGGTGGGATCGAGCATGCCGGTGTGGATGCTGAGTGTGGGCGCGCTGTTCTTTGGCGTGCCGGTGGTGCGCCAGCAGTTGTTGGGCGCCCTGCTGTCCATCGTGGGGGTGGTGCTGGTGCTGAGCCGCGGCGAATGGGCCCAGCTGATGGCTTTCAAGCTGGTGGCGGGCGACCTGTTCATGCTGCTGGCCACGATCGCCTGGTCGTTTTACAGCTGGCTGCTGGTGCGCACCGCCGAGCCACCCGGCCTGCACCAGGACTGGTCGGGGTTTCTGATCGCCCAGATGGTGTTCGGCCTGGGCTGGTCGGGCCTGTTCGCGGGCGGTGAGTGGCTGCTGACCCCCGCCCACATCAGCTGGGGCTGGCCGCTGCTGGCCGCGCTGGCCTTCATCGCCGTGGGCCCTGCCCTGCTGGCCTACCGCTGCTGGGGCAGTGGGGTGCAACAGGCCGGCCCCGGGGTGGCGGGGTTTTTCATCAACCTCACGCCTTTGTTTGCCGCCCTGATGTCCACGCTGTTCCTGGGCGAACACCCGCACCTGTACCACGCAGTGGCGTTCGCCTTCATCGTGGGCGGCATCGTGGTGTCGGCCCGACGCTGAACGCCCAGAAAAAACGCCCTGCAACCGTGAGGCTGCAGGGCGCTGGGCAGGTTGTGGGGGCTGAAGGCCCCGAAGCCCTGCTGCGATCAATCCCTGATCAATGGCGGAAGTGGCGCACGCCGCTGAAGACCATGGCCACGCCACGCTCGTTGGCCGCATCGATCACTTCCTGGTCGCGCATCGAGCCACCGGGCTGGATGACGCAGGTGGCACCCGCGTCCACCACCACATCGAGGCCATCGCGGAACGGGAAGAAGGCATCGCTGGCCACGGCCGTGCCTTGCAGGCTCAGGTTCGCATGGCCGGCCTTGATGCTGGCGATGCGGGCCGAGTCGAGGCGGCTCATCTGGCCGGCGCCCACGCCCATGGTCATGCCACCCTTGCAGAAGACGATGGCGTTGCTTTTGACGAACTTGGCCACCTTCCAGGCGAACAGCAGGTCTTGCAGCTCTTCGGCGCTGGGTTGCTTGGTGGTGACGACCTTGAGGTCAGTCAGTTGCAGCTCGTGGTTGTCGGCGCTCTGGATCAGCAGGCCCGAGCCGATGCGCTTGACGTCCATCAGGTTCTGGCCCTTGTCCCAGGCAGTGGCACCACCGGCCGGCAGCGCGATCTTCAGGATGCGCACATTGACCTTGGTCTTGAAGACTTCCAGCGCTTCAGGCGTGAAGTCGGGCGCCATCAGCACCTCGACAAACTGCTTGCTGACCTGCTGGGCCGCTGCGGCATCGAGGGTGCGGTTGAAGGCAATGATGCCGCCAAAAGCCGAGGTGGGATCGGTCTGGAAGGCCTTGCTGTAGGCCTCGAGCGGACCGCTGCCCACGGCCACGCCGCAGGGGTTGGCGTGCTTGACGATCACGCAGGCCGGCACGTCAAAACTCTTGACGCACTCCCAGGCCGCATCCGCGTCGGCGATGTTGTTGTAGCTCAGCTCTTTGCCCTGCAGCTGCTCGGCGGTGACCAGCGAGCCCGGTGCGGGGTACAGGTCACGGTAGAAGGCGGCCTGCTGGTGAGGGTTCTCGCCGTAGCGCAGGTCTTGCAGCTTGATGAAACGGCCATTGCTCTGGGCCGGGAACAGTTGCTTGGAGGGGGTGTTGTTGCCTTCCTCGAAGTTCAAGGCCGACAGGTAGTCGCTGATGGCGCCGTCGTAGTTGCTGATGCGGTTGAAGGCAGCCACCGACAGGCCGAAGCGGGTCTTGTCGCTGAGCTTGTTGCCGTTGGCCTTGAGTTCGGCCACCACGCCGGCGTACTGCGAAGCGTCGGTCAACACGCCCACGTCCTTCCAGTTCTTGGCCGCACTGCGCACCATGGCGGGGCCACCGATGTCGATGTTTTCGATCGCGTCTTCCAGGGTGCAGCCCGGCTTGGCCACGGTGGCTTCGAACGGGTACAGGTTGACCACCAGCAGGTCGATGGTGTCGATGCCGTGTGCGGCCAGGGCGGCCATGTGCTCGGGCAGGTCGCGGCGGGCCAGCAGGCCACCGTGCACCTTGGGGTGCAGGGTCTTGACACGGCCGTCCAGCATTTCAGGGAAGGCCGTCACCTCGGCCACCTCGGTGACCGGCAAGCCTTGTTCGGCCAGCAGCTTGGCAGTGCCGCCGGTAGAGATCAGCTTGATGCCGAGGGCGTGCAGTTCCCGGGCCAATTCGACGATGCCGGTCTTGTCGGAAACAGAAAGAAGTGCGTTCATGCGAGGGTCTTCAGTTTTGGATAGGAAAAAGGGGGAGGCGGCTCTGGCCGGGGCGCTGGGCCGGGTTCTTTACTTGAGCAGTTCGTGCTCGATCAACTTCTTGCGCAGGGTGTTGCGGTTCAGGCCCAGCCACTCGGCCGCGCGCGACTGGTTGTGCTCGGCCTGGGCCATCACCACCTCCAGCAGCGGTTTCTCGACCAGGCGGATCAGCATCTCGTGCATGCCATGGGGCTCTTCGCCGTGCAGATCGCGAAAATACGCCAGCAGGTTGTCACGGACACAGTCTTCAATGTTCTTGTTGCTCATGCAGCGGTTTCCAGGGGTTCTTCGTCCTCGCCGGCCAGGGCGGCAGCCGGGCTGTCCGGCAAGCGCTCCATGCGGTCTCCCAGGGCGTCGAAATAATCAGCGACAGCCGCCGTTTGGGCGGCGCTGTCTTCCAGGCCATTGATGCGGGTGCGGAAGGCTTCGCCGTCAGGCAGGCCTTTCACGTACCAGCCGATGTGCTTGCGGGCCGAACGCACGCCGGTGAATTCACCGTACAGCGCGTAATGGTCTTGCAGGTGCTCCAGCAGCAGGCGACGCACCTCGGCCACCAAAGGTGGGGCCAGCAGGGTGCCTGTGCTCAGGTAGTGCCCGATCTCGCGGAAGATCCAGGGGCGGCCCTGGGCCGCCCGCCCGATCATCAAGGCGTCGGCACCGGTATAGGCCAGGACCTCGGCCGCCTTGTGCGGGCTGTCGATGTCACCGTTGGCCACCACAGGCACCTGCACCGCTGCCTTGACGGCGGCAATGGTGTCGTACTCGGCCTGGCCCTTGTAGCCCTGCTCACGGGTGCGGCCATGCACGGTCAACATCTGGATGCCTGCCGACTCGAAGGCCCGCGCCAGCACCACCGCATTCTTGTGCGTCTGGCACCAGCCGGTGCGCATCTTGAGGGTGACCGGCACACCGTGGGGCAGGCAGGCCTGCACCACGGCCTCGGCGATGGACAGGGCCAGGGCCTCGTCCTGCATCAGGGCCGAACCGGCCCATTTGTTGCACACCTTCTTGGCCGGGCAGCCCATGTTGATGTCGATGACCTGGGCACCGCGCTCGATGTTGTAGACCGCGGCATCGGCCATCATCTGGGGCTCGGTGCCGGCGATCTGCACCGCGATCGGCTCTTTCTCGCCCTCGTGATTGGCGCGGCGGGACGTCTTCAGGGAGTTCCACAAATCACGGCGCGAGGTGACCATCTCACTCACCGCATAGCCGGCCCCCAGCGATTTGCACAACTGACGGAAAGGCCGGTCC
Organism: Curvibacter sp. GW821-FHT09D12; assembly: GCF_059416245.1. Lineage (NCBI taxonomy): Bacteria > Pseudomonadati > Pseudomonadota > Betaproteobacteria > Burkholderiales > Comamonadaceae > Curvibacter > Curvibacter sp. GW821-FHT09D12. Next base: position 98,383 of record NZ_JBWKOU010000007.1, read on the forward strand.
GTCACCCCCGCCATGGGGGCGACAAACAGCGTATTTTCAAGCGACAGGTGTCCGATCTGCATGGGTCAAGCAGGGGGGGATGGGTGGAGGGGAAATGGGGGCCGTCGGCAACGGCATGCTGAAAAATGAGGCACGATTGTAGCTGCTCAAAATTTCAGCAATTGAAATGCGCGCTCCGTGAGCTTGCCGGCTGTCGATCTGGCGCACGCTGCGCCTGCCTATACTGGGCCCCATGCAAGCCTGGCTCGACTCTCTGCTCGCCCTTCTGGCCCTGCCCCAATACGGCCTGGGCACCTTGTTTGTGGTGTCGTTCATCTCGGCCACCTTGCTGCCCCTGGGCTCGGAGCCGGCCCTGTTCGGCCTGCTCAAGCTCAACCCCGAGCTGTTCTGGCCCGCCATCGCGGTGGCCACCCTGGGCAACACCCTGGGTGGCGCGCTGGACTGGTGGATGGGCTATGGCGCCCATCGGGTGGCCGACCACTATCACCGCTCCCCCCACCACCTGCGCGTGCTGGGCTGGCTGCAGCGCCTGGGGCCCAAGGCCTGTCTGCTGAGCTGGCTGCCTTTGCTGGGCGACCCGCTGTGTGCCGTGGCCGGCTGGCTGCGCCTGCCGTTCTGGCCCTGCGTGGGCTGGATGCTGCTGGGCAAGGGCCTGCGTTATCTGGCCATGACCACGGTGCTGATGAAACTGTTTCCAGGCTGATCGCAAGCACCGGCCAGGGGCAGGCGTCTGAGTTACAGTGCCGGCTTGAACTGAACTCACACCCCCCTTCAAGAGCGACCTGTCCATGCTGCGTTTCTTCTCGATCTTCCTGGTGTTGCTGGTGGTCTTGTTCGTGGGTGAGTTGACCCCGCCGATCCAACAGTGGCTGATCGTGCCCTGGACAACCTTTCTGGCCTCGGCCAGCGCCTTTCTGGTGCAGGCGGTGGACGCCAATGTGGTCTCGTACGGCAAGGTGCTGCAAAACGCCAAGACGGGCATGGGCGTGTCCATCGAAGCCGGCTGCAACGGTGTCGAAGCCTGCCTGATCCTGCTGGCGGCCCTCACGGCGTACCCGGCCCGCTGGCGCTACAAGCTGGTGGGCATCGGGATCGGTTTTGTCGCCATCCAGATGGTGAACCTGGTGCGCATCATCACCCTGTTCTACTTGGCAGGCTGGAACGCCCAGGCCTTCGAATTTGCCCACCTTTACCTGTGGCAGGCCCTGATCATGCTTGACGTGGTGGTGGTCTGGCTGGTCTGGATGCGCTGGGTGGCACGCCAGGATTTCCGCCGTGAACACCTGCAGGCCCATGCCGGGACCGCTACCGGGGCCGCCTCATGAAGCGGGCTTCGCACAGCGTCATCAGCGGCTTTTTTCTGCGCGCCCTGCTGTGGCTGATCCCCTGCCTGGCGCTGTGGTACCTGGGGCGCAATTACGTGGCCGTGGCCCCGGCCTGGCTGGCCGAATGGGCCATGAAGGCCGTGTTTCCGTTCTGGGCCCAGGGCTCTGAACTGCATGGCACCCAGCAGGTGCTGCTGACCGGCCTCAGTGTGAAGATGCCCGGCGGGCGCCTGGCCGATGTGGCCCCCGAGGCCAACGTGCTCACCTACGCCTATGGCATCCCCTTGCTGGCCGCGCTGTTCCTGGCCGTGCGGGCCAAGGGCTGGTGGTGGAAGATCCCGGCCGGTGCGGTCGCCCTGCTGCCCTTTCAGGCCTGGGGGGTGTGCTTCACCTGGCTGCTGCAGGTGGCGGTGCAGGCCGGTGAAGCCACGCGCAGCCAGACTCGGTTCGATGCCTTCGACGTCAACCTGATCGGCGCGGCCTACCAGATTGGTTTCTTGCTGCTGCCCACGCTGGCCCCGATCCTGATCTGGCTGGCCCTGGACCGGCGCCTGATCCATCAGGTGCTGGTGGAAGGCGCCCTGAGCGCGGGCGACCAGGATTGAAAGCCCCCGGGCAGCCCCCTCACTTGGGCAGCAGGCTGAGCGTGTCCTTCTGCATCGACTGGTACAGCGACAGCATGCGGGTGGCAGCCGTCTGGCGCACCTGCTCCTGAGAAAAACTGGAGGCGGACTGGGCCAGGTCGGCATCGCTGAGGCTGGCATTTGACGACGCCAAGGCCCCGGACTGCGCACTGAGCTGATCGAAATTGGCCTGCAGCCCGGACTGCGACGCCCCCACCCCCGCCTGCTGGTCATTCACCTGTTGCAGCGCCTGACCGATGGCCTGCATGGCGCTGGCCTGCCCGCTGCTGCTGGTGAGGTCGATGCCACCCACCCCCAGGGCATTGGCCGACACACTGCCCAGGCTCAGGCTCTGCGTGTCGCCCGCATTGGGGCCCGTCTGCAGGCTGGCGCTGAAACTGCCGTCCAGCAGGTTCTGGCCATTGAACTGGGTGTTGCCCGAAATCTGGTTGAGGTTCTGGGTGAGCTGGCTGGCTTGCGCCTGCAGGGCCTGCCGGTCGCTGGCCGACAGGCTGCCGTTGCCGGCCTGCACGGCCAGATCATTGAGCTGCTGCAGGTTGGAACTGACCTCACCCAAGGCCCCGGACGCGGTCTGCAACAGAGAGCTGCCATCCTGCAAGCCCTGCATGGCCACGGCCGCGCTCGACAGCTGAACACTGAAGGAACTGGACTGGGCCAGGCCGGCTGCGTTGTCCAGCGCCGAGTTGATCGCCCGGCCCGACGACAGCTTCTGCCCCAGCGACTGCAGCCGCGTGAGTGACGCCGATTGGGCCGCAAGCAAGCCGTTGGGGGTAGAAGAGTTGATGGCGTTCATGGCGAATTCGCAGCGGACAGCCGGTTAATTTGACCGAATTATCGGCCTTTGCCCCTCAAAACACCAGCCAAGCGGCCTTTGCGTCGATCACCCTTCGCTGATCACCGTGCCCCGACGCCTCAGGCCAGGCCACGGTTCAAGAGCTTGAGGGCCAGGGTTTCAATCGGCCCACGCTGGCTGCGGTAGTGCGCCTGCGACAGGCGATAGGCATCGAGCATCTGGGCCTGGGTCGATTGACTGATCAGGCTGGGGCCGCCCACCCGTCGCTCCACAATGGCCTGCCCGAGGTGCAGATGCCCGGCCTGGCGTACCACGCGCATGCACAGGTCGATGTCTTCGTAGACCGCCATGTCGGTGAGGAAGCCGCCCACGGCCAGAAAGGCATCACGGCGGACGACATAGGTACTGCAAACCACCAGGGCATGACCGAAGAGCAGTCGCGCGGTCACCGCCCAACGTGAGGGGTGACGAGCCAGGAAACGAGCGGCCCCTTCGAAATAGCGGCGCTCCTCTTCGACCCGGGCAGGCACCGCCCCAAAAGGCCGGGGCAAACCGATCGCCACCCCGCAAGCAGTGCCATCGAGACGCCTGCAGGCCTCAGCGAGGGCCTCCGGGATGGCGTGATCGTCGTCGTCCAGGAAATACAACAGCCGTCCCCGGGCAAGTTGAGCCCCCCGATTGCGCAACACCGCCGGACGGCCTCCACTGGGCGGCACCTGCTGCAGGTACTGCACCCGGGGATCCCCCAGGGCCTGAACCACAGCCCGAGCTCCACCCTCGGGGCTGTCGTCGATGACCAGCACCTCCAGGGCCAGCCCCGGCACCGCCAGCGCGCTGTGCAAAGCCTCCAGCAGCAAGCCCTCGCGGCGGAAGGTGGGGATGATGAGGGTGAGGTCGGGTAAAGAAGGGCTCATGGTGTGGGCAGATCAGACGGTGCAAAGAATGCCCTGTCAGCGACCGGTCTTGCCAAGCCGCTCACCCGGGCGTCCCCTGAAAACGACAAAGCCGCACCAGGGTGCGGCTTCGTGGTCAGTCCGTGGGGAACGGGATCAGACGTTGAACAGGAAGTTCATCACGTCGCCATCCTTGACCACGTATTCCTTGCCTTCGGCGCGCATCTTGCCGGCATCCTTGGCGCCCTGCTCGCCCTTGAAGGCGATGAAGTCTTCGAAGGCAATGGTCTGGGCCCGGATGAAGCCACGCTCGAAGTCACCGTGGATCACACCGGCGGCCTGGGGCGCCGTGTCACCCACATGGATGGTCCAGGCGCGCACTTCCTTGACGCCCGCGGTGAAGTAGGTCTGCAGGCCCAGCAGCTTGAAGCCGGCGCGGATCAGGCGGTTCAGGCCCGGTTCGTCCTGGCCCAGCTCGGCCAGGAACATGGCACGGTCTTCGTCGCTCATGTCGGCCATGTCGGCTTCCATCTTGGCGCAGATGGCCACCACGGGGGCGTTCTGGCCGGCGGCGTATTCCTTCAGGCGGTCCAGCAGGGGGTTGTTGTCAAAGCCGTCTTCGCTGACGTTGCCGACGAACATGGCCGGCTTGGCGGTGATCAGGCACAGCGGCTTGATCACCAGCAGGTCTTCTTTGCTCAGGTCCAGGGTGCGCACCGGCTTGCCCTCGTCGAGGGTGGCCTGCACGCGGGTCAACACCTGCACCAGCTTGGCGGCTTCCTTGTCGTTGCCCGACTTGGCGGCCTTGATCGAGCGCTGCAAGGTCTTTTCAACCGTGCCCAGGTCGGCCAGGCACAGCTCGGTCTGGATGACTTCGATGTCAGCGATCGGATCGACACGGCCGGCCACGTGGATCACGTTGTCGTCTTCAAAGCAGCGCACCACGTTGACGATGGCGTCGGTTTCGCGGATGTGGGCCAGAAACTGGTTGCCCAGGCCTTCACCCTGGCTGGCACCAGCCACCAGGCCGGCGATGTCGACAAACTCGACGATGGCCGGGACGATGCGCTCGGGGGTGATGATTTGGGCCAGCTGGTCCAGACGCGGATCCGGCACCTCGACGGTGCCCACATTGGGCTCGATGGTGCAGAAGGGGTAGTTCTCGGCCGCGATGCCGGCCTTGGTCAGGGCGTTGAAAAGAGTGGACTTGCCGACGTTGGGCAGGCCCACGATGCCGCATTTGAGGCTCATGGAGGTTGCTTTCTTGGTGATGGTTCCCGGGCTCCGCGGCGCAAGCGACTGGGCCACGCGCCAAACCTGCAAGCGGCGCCCTGATGGATCGACCTCTTGCCTTGCCTGGGGAAATTGGCGCTGATTGTACTGATCAGCGCCGAATCAATCGAAGCGATACCGCCCCTGCACCACCTGCCCCACGCGCAAAAGGCGCTCGGCGCCCTCGATCACAATGGCGTTCATGCCGAAGGTGATGCCGCCGCCCACCCGGTCATCCCGGCGGAAGGTGCGCAAAGTGTCGCCCACTTCGGGGCTGCTGGTGGCGGTGACGGGATCGATGTCGGGGATGGGGCAGCGGGTGCAGGGCTTGACCGGGCGCAGCACCACGGGCCCCTCGTCGGCCCGGATCACGAGGTCTTCCAGGCGATCTTCGTCGAACGATTCCACCCCCGCCAGCACCATGTTGGCCCGAAAGCGCTCCACGCCGACCGGCGCATGGCCGGCCTGGCCCAGGCGCTGGTTGAGGTCGTCCACCGAGGCCTCGCTGCAGACCAGGACCGGAAAGCCATCACTGAACTGGTTGGGGGCCTCCAGGCCGCCAGTCCACTGCAGGCTGGACAGCCGGCGCTGCTCGGGGTCGAAACGCACCAGACGCAGGGGACGCCCCAAAAAGTCGCTGAACCACTGGGCGGCCAGGTCACCCATGTCGTAGGCCTTGACCCGGTCTTTCCAGACCTGCGCGGTGCAAGGCGCCTCGACGCCATCGATGGCGAGGTGCAAGGCCAGCATGCCCGGGGCGCGCAGCACCATCTCGAACGTTTTGAGCTGGGGCCGGATCAGGGCCATGCGCGGCAGCTCGCGCTGGCTCACGAACAGGCCGTCCGGGTCGACCACCATCCAGGCCCGGTCCAGATCCAGGCCGGTTTCGGTCAGCACGGCTTCCTGCACTTCGACGGCCGCACAGGATTTGATGGGGTGAACAAACAGGCGCGCCACCGTGCCCTGAACGTCGAAATCAGCCTCTGCGTCCCATGTCATGTCCTGCTCACTCCTGCTTTACATCCATTCATGTCGGCCAAACACCCCTGCAAGGGCGAATGCCGCTTGCGCAAGGTCAGGTCGCGATTGTGCCTGCCTCCTACAATCACGGCCCATGACGCAAGCCTTTGATGTGTGTATCCGTGGTGCCGGCGTGGTCGGCCAGACCCTGGCCCTGCTGCTGGCCCGAGAACGCCTGCGGGTGGCCCTGGTGAGCCCGCCCCGCCCGACCCAGCCCGCCCCCCCGGCCCAGGATGTGCGCGCCTACGCGTTGAATAACGCGTCGCAGCAGTTGCTGGATTCGCTGCGCTGCTGGCCCGAGGGCGAAGCCGTCACCGCCGTCACTGGCATGCAGGTGCTGGGCGACCAGGGCGGCGAGGTGGTGTTCTCGGCCCGCGAGCAGAACACCCCGGCACTGACCTGGATCGTCGACGTGCCTGCCCTGGAGGCCCGGCTGACCGAGGCCGTGCGCTACCAACCCCAGATCGAACGCGTTGACAGCCCGCGCGATGCCGCCCTGACGGTGGTCTGCGAGGGGCGCGCCAGCCGCACCCGCGAAGAGTTTGGCGTGCAATACGAGACCACGCCCTACCCGCACACCGCCATTGCGGCCCGACTGGAGGCCGCGGAGCCCCATGGGCAACTGGCTCGCCAGTGGTTTTTACCGGCTCAGGTGATGGCTTTTTTGCCTTTGGGTGGCGATCAAGGGAACTCCATCGCTCTGGTTTGGTCAGTGCCTCATGCCGAGGTTGCCGAACTGATGTCCCTGCCCCCCCAAGACTTTGCCGATCGCGTGGCCGCTCAGGCCGGCTGGCCTGCGGGCTCGCTGAGCCTCAGCAGCGAGCGGGCCAGTTGGTCGCTGCAGCAGTCGCGTGCCGACCGCTGGGTGGGCCCCCTGCCCGGCCAGCCCGCCCAGGGCCCGGTGCGCAGCTTTGCCTTGGCAGGCGACGCCGCCCATGCCGTGCACCCGCTGGCCGGCCAGGGCCTGAACCTGGGCCTGGGCGACGTTGAAGCCCTGGCCCGGGTGCTGCGCGAACGTGACTACTGGCGCAGCGTGGGCGACCCCAAGCTGCTGCGCCGCTACGAACGCGAACGCAAGGCTGGGATTTGGGCCCTGGGCTTGGCCAGCGACGGGCTGCAGCGCCTGTTTGACCACACGCTGCCCAGCGTACAGAACGCCCGCAACTGGGGCATGAACCAATTCAACCGCAGCGGCCCACTCAAGAACTGGGTGACCCGCCTGGCCATGGGCCTGGCCTGATCCAGGCCTGCCCCCGGTCTTTTACTCCTTTTGCCCCACACCACACCATGAAAACAGCCCTCATCCCCCGCCTGCTGCTGGCAGCCCTGCCCCTGCTCAGCCTGGGCGCCTTGGCCCAGGAGGCGGTGATCAAGAAAGCCCTGGCGGCACGCCTTCCCCAACTGCAGAACATTGATGAGGTGCGCAAGACCCCCATGAACGGCCTCTACGAGGTGCGCGTGGGCAATGACCTGTTCTACACCGACGCCAAGGGCAACTACCTGATCCAGGGCGAGCTGATCGACACCGCCCAGCAACGAAACCTGACGGAAGAGCGCGTGGCCAAGATCACCGCGGTCGACTTCAGCACCCTCCCCATGGGCGACGCATTCACGATCGTGCGCGGCAATGGCCAGCGCAAGATCGCGGTGTTTGAAGACCCCAACTGCGGCTACTGCAAACGCTTCGAAAAAGACCTGTCCAAGGTGGACAACGTGACGGTCTACATGTTCCTGTACCCCATCCTGGGCCCCGACTCGGCCGACAAGGCGCGCAACCACTGGTGCGCCAAGGACAAGAGCGGCGCCTGGCTTGACTGGATGGTGCGCGAGAAGGCCGCCCCCAATGGCAGCTGCGACGTGGCCGCCATTGCGCGCAACGTGGAATTCGGGCGCAAGTACAAGATCACCGGCACGCCCACCATCATCTTCTCGGATGGCAGCCGGGTGCCCGGCGCGCTGAACACGCAGCAGATCGAGCAGCGCATTGCCCAGGCGGCCAGCCCCAGCAAGGAGTGACCGGGCCACGGACCGGTACCGCCTGAGTGCGTCGTTCACGCCACACTCGCCCCACAGGATTGCCCTGGCCTGCGGCTGGGGCACGCAAACCCGGCCACAATCCGGGGCATGAACACCTCTGTCCCGACTCCCCATCCGGCTGGGGCTCCCCTGTCCCTCGTGATCGAACGCCTGGGTTATGCCGGCCTGGCGCCTTTCGTGTTGCTGGCCCTGCTGATGTGGCTGGTCACACCCGACCTGATGCCCTTTGTGGCCCTGGCGCTGATGGCCTATGCGGCCACCGTGGCCTCGTTTCTGGGCGGCATCCATTGGGGTATCGCCTTTCAACAGGGTGAAGCAGCGCCGCGCATCCATCTGGTGTGGGGCGTGATCCCGCCCATCGTGGCCTGGGTCGCCGTGGTGATGCCGATCTATGCTGGGCTGCCCTTGCTGGGCCTGCTGCTGGTGGTGTGCTACCTGGTGGATCGCAAGACCTGGACTTCGCCCCAACTGAGGCCCTGGCTCACCCTGCGCTTCAGGCTGACCGTGGTGGCCACCCTGAGCTGCCTGCTGGGCGCTGCCAATACCTGACCCCACTGCCGACCGCCCCGCCTCAGGCCCGTATGAAACAACACCCCAGCGCACCGCACTACCGCATCGACGCCCGTCAACGGCACGCCCACCTGTATGAGGTGACCCTGACCATTCCCGCCCCCACGGCACAGCAGGAGGTCTCCCTGCCGGTGTGGATTCCGGGCAGTTACCTGGTGCGGGAGTTCTCCAAGAACCTGCAACAGCTGCAAGCCCGGCAGAAAGGCCGGCGCGTGGCGCTGCAGCAACTGGACAAATGCCGCTGGCAAGTGGCGAGCCAGGCCGGCAGCCCGCTGGAACTGCGCTACCAGGTCTATGCCTTTGACAACTCGGTGCGCACCGCGTGGCTGGACAGCCAGCGTGGCTTTTTCAACGGCACCAGCCTGTGCCTGCGAGTGCACGGCCAGGAAAGCCTGCCCCACCAGATCACGGTGGAATCCCCGGCTGAAGGCTGGAGCGCAGCCACGGCGCTGACGGCGCTGAAGGTCGACCGTCGCGGTTTTGGTCTGTACCAGGCGGCCGACTACGACGAGCTGGTGGACAGCCCCTTCGAACTGGGCGACTTCTGGCAGGCCAGCTTCACCGCCTGCGGCGTGGCACACCAGATCGTGGTGGCGGGCGCAACGGCGTCTTTTGACTCGGCCCGGTTGCTGCGCGACACCCAGCAGATCTGCGAAACCGCCATCCGTTTCTGGCACCCCGAGGTCGACGCCGCCCAGCCGGCGGCCAGCGGCGTGCCGCACTCGCGCTACGTCTTCATGCTCAATGTGGTGGATGACAACTACGGCGGGCTGGAGCACCGGGCCAGCACCGCGCTGATCTGCGGCCGCCGCGATCTGCCGCGCCTGGGCGAAGCCCGCACGCCCGAGGGTTACACCACCTTGCTGGGCCTGATCTGCCACGAGTACTTCCACACCTGGAACGTGAAGCGGCTGCGCCCTGCAGAACTGGCCCGCTACGACTACACCCAGGAGAACTACACCCCGTTGCTCTGGTTCTTCGAGGGCTTCACCAGCTACTACGACGACCTGCTGCTGCGTCGCGCCGGCCTGATCGACGATGCCGCCTACCTTCGCCTGCTCAACAAGGCCCTGAACCAGGTGCTGCAGGCCCCGGGGCGCCTGGTGCAGAGCGTGGCCGAAGCCAGCTTCGACGCCTGGGTGAAGTACTACCGGCAGGATGAAAACACGGCCAATGCCACCATCAGCTACTACACCAAGGGCTCGCTGGTGGCCCTGTGCCTGGACCTGACGCTGCGCGCCCAGGGACAGAGCCTGGACCAGGCCATGCGTGCGGTATGGCAGCGTTGCAGCGGCGGCCCCATGTGCGAAGACGACTTTGCCCAGGTGCTCAAAGAGGTTTCGGGCCGCGACTTCGGCCCCGAACTCAAGACCTGGGTGCACGGCGTGGCCGACCTGCCGGTGCAGCCCTTGCTGGCGAAGGCCGGTGTGCGTTGGCACGATGACCCAGCCCAACCCGCGCAAGCCCTGGGCCTGCGCGTGACGGAAAACGGCAGCGTCCAGATCAAGGCGGTGTTGCGCGGTGGCCTGGCCGAGAAAGCCGGCATGGCGGCCGGTGATGAATGGCTTGGCCTGGAGGTGGGCCCGCAAGGCTGGCGCCTGTCCAAGCTGGACGACCTGGCGCTGTACGCGGGGCCGGCCAAGCGCGCCACCGCCTTGGTTGCGCGCGACCGGCGCCTGCTGCGACTGGCGTTGAAGCTGCCCGCCCAGGCCACCACGGTGCGCCTGGCCATCGAGCAGGCGGCCTGGGTCAAGGCCTGGCTGGGTGGGGACCCAATGCCAGCCCCTGCGTCAGCCGATGTGCCTGCCAGTGCACCGGCCGCCGCCACTGAAACCAAGGCCCGAGCGCCTCAATCGCCCCGGAAGACCGGGGCTCGCTTGGCCAAAAAGGCCTCGACCCCCTCAAAGTAATCGTGGGTGCGGCCCATGGCTGACTGGGCGTCGCGCTCGGCCAGCAACTGGGCGTCCAGCTCACGCGTGGTCGATTCGCGCAACAGCCGGCGGGTGGCCACCAAGGCCGCCGTGGGCATGGCCGCCAGGCGGCGGGCCAGCGTCAAGGTGGTGTCCAGGCAGTCGTCCGCCACATCCCAGATCAAGCCCCACTCCCGGGCCTGCTGAGCGCCCAGCTTGTCGCCCGTCAGCGCCAGGCCCAGCGCGCGGGTCAAGCCCACGCGACGCGGCAGCAACCAGGTGCTGCCGGCATCTGGCACCAGCCCGATCTTGCTGAAAGCCTGGATGAAGCTGGCCTGAGGCGAGGCGATCGCCAGGTCACAACTCATCACCAACGACATGCCGGCCCCCGCGGCCACCCCATTCACGGCAGCCAGCACCGGCATGCGCAAGGCCTGCAGGCGCCGGGCGGTGGGGTTGAAGGCCTGATCGATCACCGGCCCCGGGTCGGCCCGTCGCACCCGATCGGGCCCCGGGGCAAAGTCGAAGGCCGACAGATCGGCCCCTGCACAAAAGCCCCGGCCCGCGCCCGTCAGCACCACGGCCCGCACGTTCTCGTCGGCCTCGGCCGCATCCAGGGCCGCCCACAAGGCGCGGTGCATCGTCAGGTCAAAACTGTTGAGCGTCTGGGACCGGTTGAAGGTGATCAAGGCCACTGCGCCAGCACTGGCGTCGTCGGTGGCATACAAAACTGCGGGCTGAGCTTCATCGGTCATGCCAAGTCTCCTGCTGGGTGTTTTGAATCTGGATCGATCATTCTGCCCAAAGCCTTCAGCACGCATTGCAACCCGTTTGACAGCCTGGCGACAAATGGCTTGGGTATAGTCCCGGCAACCCCTACTGACGGAGATATAGGTTTATGGCTTACGAAACCATCGAAGTGCGCGTCGAGGCTGATCAGGTCGGCATCATCACCCTGAACCGCCCCAAACAGCTCAACGCCCTGAACGACCAGCTGATGACCGAACTGGGCGCCGCCCTGCGCGAGTTCGATGCAGACGCCAAGATCGGCTGCATCATCGTCACGGGCAGCGAGCGCGCCTTTGCCGCAGGGGCCGACATTGCCGCCATGGCCAAGTTCAGCTTCCAGGATGTCTACAAGGGCGACTTCATCACGCGCAACTGGGAAACCATCCGCAGCATCCGCAAACCCGTGATTGCGGCCGTGGCAGGCTTTGCCCTCGGAGGCGGCTGCGAGCTGGCCATGATGTGCGACTTCATCATCGCGGCCGACAACGCCAAGTTTGGTCAGCCCGAGATCAAGATCGGCGTGATCCCGGGTGCTGGTGGCACGCAGCGGCTGCCAAGGGCTGTCGGCAAATCCAAGGCCATGGACATGGCCCTCACGGCTCGCATGATGGACGTGGCCGAAGCCGAACGATCGGGACTGGTCAGTCGGGTGGTGCCGTTGGACAAATTGATGGAAGAAGCCTTGGGGGCCGCCCTGGTGATCTGCTCCTACTCGCAGATTGCTGTGATGGCTGCCAAGGAGTCGGTCAACCGCGCCTTCGAGGGCACGCTGTCGGATGGCGTGACGTTCGAACGCCGCCTGTTCCACTCGCTGTTCGCGACACAGGACCAGAAGGAAGGCATGGACGCATTTTTGAACAAACGCAGCCCAAATTTCACCCACCAGTGATTTCGCCTCAAATTTTGTGTCTATAATTGAGGGCTCAGACGAAATGAGTCTGAAACAAAAGCCTCAATCGCAAGGCTTTTGAAAAGTTGGCGCTTTAGCTCAGTCGGTTAGAGCGATGGAATCATAATCCACAGGTCCGCGGTTCGAATCCGTGAAGCGCCACCAAAATTTCTCTATGTGCGACAAGCACTTGGACAAGAAAGCCACCTTCGGGTGGCTTTTTCGTTTCCGGGCCACTCCATCCGATGTCATGGCGGATGCAAGTAGATTACTGAAATCGGCGTCGCCCCACCCCCCTCACTCACCGCCCTCATGGACCCACTTTCCCAACTCGGCATTGAGCTGCCCAGCGCGGCCTACCTCATCGGTGCGGTGCTGTTCGGACTGGTGGGCATGGTGGCCTGGCGCCATGGCAAACACACCCAACGCCCTGTCGTCAGATGGAGCGGGCTTGTTCTGATGCTCTACCCCTATGCCATCACAGAAACCTGGATGCTCTGGGCACTGGGCACGATTCTTTGCGCATGGCTTTGGATTCAGTGGAACGACTGAGGCCCAAGTACCGAGCCACACCCGCACCCAGGCCAAGGCCCGCGCAGGCAGGCACCGCCCTCACAACCGAGGTGCCACCACGGCCGCAGAATCAACCGCGCTCTCGAGGTCCGGACTCTCTGCGTCAGGGTTGGCCAAAGCATGCAGCTCGTAGCCGATCCACAGCAAGGCGAGCACCTGGGCAATCCTGAGGGCACGATCAATCACATTGTTCTCCGGTTTGAAACTGCCCTCATTGGAACAGAACACCGGCCTCGATCGATTCTTGCAGCCCAGGCTGGCCAGGATGGATGCGCGGCGTGAAATAGGTCCGGAATCTGGCGGACACACCACTCAGATCAAGGCATCCAGGGGCGGGCACGATTGACAATCCAGACTCCGTCAAGCCTGCCTGCGTCATGGAAGTCTTTGTCAACAGCGTACTCAAACGAGCCGGGGGGCCAGCAAGCGATCTGAACAAGGCCATCGATCTCATTGAAGAGCACGACAACCTGCTGGCACTTGAGTTTCTGGATTCAGCGTTTCAACAAATGGGCCCGGCGGAAGTACCACGGCCCTTGCGCCATGCCCTGGATGCGAGGCGATCGACGCTGCTGCTGGCGTTTTACAGGCGCTCTGTGGAGTACCTCCGATCATTCGAACCCCTGGAACAGTTGCTCAGGAACGGCTTCCCAGGCCTGACCATGGTCGACCGCTATGCGCTCAAGGAAGCCATCCAGCAGCAAGTGGCCAGGATCAAGGCCGATTTGAACCTGCCTTGAATGTCGACCCGGCCAAAAACCGGACCCAAGTGTGCCCCCACGCGCACGGCCTCTAGGGCCGCGCCATCAGCTGCGGCAGGATCAGGTCCAGCAATTGCGCCATGGCCGCAGGATCTTCCAGGCAATACAGGGCCCGGCTGACGGCCTCCGGCGAGCCGATGCGCACCGTCACCCAATCAGGCCGTGCGCGTTCAAAGACGGGCTCGTCGTTCACGTCGTCACCGGCAAACAAAAGGGTGTCGCAGGCGCTGAGCGCCAGAAGTCGCAGCACCGCATCGGCCTTGTCAGGGGCCGAACGTTGCAACACATTGACGACGGCTTTCCCCCCCAGCGTGGACAGGTCGGCAGGCAGCGGATGCAACCAGTCCTGGATGGCCTGCAACGCGTGTTGCGGGTCAGGTGCCTGGCGGTAGTGCAGGGCGAGCGAGAACCGCTTGTCCTCGAACGCAACGCCGGCCGCCTGCGGTACACCACCACGCTCAAGCCATCGGGCACGCAGACTTGCCAATCCAGTGGGCTCGGCCACATGGCCCAAGCCTTCGGCACCGTGGTTGCCAATCAGGTAGTGCGGACGGAAACCCAGCCTCGGCCGGGCGTCCGCCACACTGCGACCGGTGACCACCGCCACCGGCGCCAGCATCGCCAGCTGCCGAAGGCGATTGGCCAAGGCATCCGGCACACGGGCATCGGCCGGGTGTTCGACGATCGGGGCCAAGGTACCGTCGAGGTCAAAAGCGAACAAGACTCGCCGACACATCAAACGGGACAGCGCCTGCAGCCCCTGGGCAGTCAAAAGATGTTGCATGGCAGCTCTCAAGCTCCGTTGTGGCGTTGCATGCGGGCTTCAATGCGCTCCCGCAGGCGCCAACGCGCGGCATCGGCGAGCATGCGGCCCGCCCAGCGGTACACATTGTCGTCACGCACCGTGGTGCGCAGATTGCCCATGCGCTCACGTTGCTCGGCCTCAGGCATGGTCAGGGCACGGTGCAAGGTATCGGCGCCTTCTTCCACATGGTAGGGGTTGATGATCAAGGCCTCGTTCAGCTCGGCCGCGGCGCCAGCAAAACGGCTCAGCACCAGCACGCCCTGCTCGTCGTCGCGCGCAGCCACGAACTCTTTGCAAACCAGGTTCATGCCGTCGTGCAAGCTGGTGACCAGGCAGATCTCGCTGGCACGATAGAGCTCGTTCACAGCGTCGAATTCGTGGTGCTCGGCCAACAGGTAGACCGGCAGGCAGTCCGGCCGGCCAAACCGCGCATTGAGTCGTTCAGTGGCCTGATGGATGCGCTGCTGAAAGGCCTGGTACTCATCCAGCGCGCTGCGCGAGGGTGCAGCCACCTGGACCAGACTGAACTGCCCCACCCACTGCGGGTACTTTTCGAGCAAGCGCTCGACCGCATGTAGCCGCTCCAGAATGCCCTTGGTGTAGTCGAAGCGATCCACCCCCACGGCCAGCTTGTGCCCCGCAGGCAGCCCCAGGCGCTGGCGCACCGCCTCGCGACAGGCCGCGATGGCTGGCCAACGTTGTCGCTCCTGCTCATCGGGCCAGGCGATTGAAATCGGGTAGCTCTCGATCAGCGTGGTCTGCTTGTTGACGGTGATGGTCGAATGCTCGTGCTCGATGCGAGCCTCCAGGTGACGGTCAACGGTTTCCATGAAGTTCTTGCAGTGGAAGCGCGTATGAAAGCCGATGATCGTGCTGCCCAACAGGCCTTGCAGCAGCTCCTCGCGCCAGGGGCAGATGCCAAAGGACTCCGGGTTGGGCCAGGGGATGTGCCAAAACGTGAGAATGGTGGCCCGCGGCAAGCGCTGACGGATCAAGGCGGGCAGCAAGGCCAGGTGATAGTCCTGTACCAACACCACCGGATCTGCGCTGCGTGCCTCGGCCACCACAGCGTCTGCAAAGCGCTCGTTCACGGCGCGGTAGGCCACCCAATCGGACTCGCGGAACACAGGGCGCACATGGGCCACATGGCACAGCGGCCACAGACCTTCATTGGAGAAACCGCTGTAATAGCCCCGCTCCTCGTCGGCACTGAGCCAAAGGCGTCGCAGGGTGTAGTCGGCACTGCCTGGCGGCACCATCACCCGGTCGTGCGCATCGACAACGCTGCGGTCGGCACTGCCCCCACCGTGGGCAATCCAGGTGCCTGAGCATGCACGCATCACTGGCTCAACGGCCGTGACCAGGCCACTGGCCGGTCGTTTGCACACGATGCTGTCACCGCGATGCTCATGGATGTAGGGCTCGCGGTTGGACACCACCATCAACTCGTCACCGCGCAACTGCGAGCGCAGCAAGGCGCGCAGGCGCTCGGGCCCCCAGTGGTCATCGCGATCGAGCGATCGCCGGTAGCTGTCCTCCAGGTCACGCAGGCGCTCGCGAAAATCAGCCGCCAGAGGCGCCAATTCACCACGCGTGCTGATCAGCGGGCTCAACAAGCCCTCGCCACGCAACAGCGCCCGCGCGCCGGAGACCCATCCGCGCCAGCTCAGCTGCGCGACCACCACCGTGATCACCGAGATGACCAGCCCCAGACCTGCCATGAAGGCGATGAGGTATTTCTGCGTGTCCTGGCTGCGCCGCTCCACAAAGCTGAGGTCGTGCAGCAGCACCAGATTGCCCACCCGCTCGCCATCGACCACCACCGGATGCATGCCCACATGCACCGCGCCGCTGGCCAAAGGCAGCTGGGCCAGGGTTTGGGCCGCCAGGCTGCGCGCCTGAGCACACCCGAGATCGGGCGGGTAGGTTCCGGTCTTGTGGACGATGGTGTCGTCAGAACCACACAAGGCCACCGCAAACAGCCGTTCGTCCTGCACCGCCCGATTGAACAGCGCCTGCAGTCGCGCAGTGCGCAGGCGCGCGGGCTCAGGCAGGGCTTCGGCAATGGGCTCGGTCAGCGCACGGGTCACCAACTCGCCCCGCAGCGACAGGTCCCGTGACGACCAGCGCAGCGTGAGCTTGTCCATCAAAGGCAGCGCCAGGTAGGCAGCTGCCACCAAGGTCAACACCAATGGCAACAAAAATCGGAACTGCAATCGCAAGGTATTCAAAATCATGGTTCTACCCTTCCCTTCTTGCCCCTCCCCATCTCCTTCCCCCTGCCGCCATCCGGGTCCGGACTTCATGGAAAACCCGATTTGCCAGATCATGCGTCGGGTGGACTTCAACCCACTGGGCCGTCAAAATACATTTGCACAAATATACATGACTGCATTTGACAACCCGTATCCAGGAGGTGTGCCGTGCCCCAGTTACAGCCCAACGCCAACCTCGAGTTGGCCCTGATCGGCAATTGCGCCATCAACGCACTCATCGATCGCCAGGCCCGCATCGTGTGGTGCTGCATGCCGCGCCCCGATGCCGATCCTTTGTTTCATGCGCTGCTCGATTCAGCCGACGGCATAGGCCTCGATGGAACACTGGCCGTCGAGTTGGAGGGTCTGTGCCGGACAGAGCAGGCCTACGATGAAAGCACAGCCATTGTGCGAACGCGTCTTTTCAACACAGCCGGTGCGGGTATCGAGGTGCTTGATTTCGCACCGCGTTACCGCAGCCGCGATCGCATGTTCAGACCAGCTCAGTTGGTACGCCGGGTCCGCCCGCTGGCGGGCCATCCCAGGGTGCGCTTCGTGCTGAGACCCCGTGCAGATTGGGGCAACACCCGGCCTGAGTTGACCCGCGGGAGCAACCATGTGCGTTATGTGATGCCGGACGGGACCTGGCGGGTCAACACCAATGTCCCGATCACCTACCTGGTGGAGGAGACCTGGTTTTCGTTGTCCGGGCCGGTGAGCCTGTTGCTGGGCCCTGACGAATCGCTCAACGGGGGCATCGAAGAAACGGCGCGCCTTTTTGAAGAAGAAACCCACGCCTATTGGCGTCATTGGACCTCGCGCCTGGCCCTGCCGCTGGAATGGCAGGACGCCGTGATCCGCGCGGCCATCACCCTCAAGCTGTGCCAGTTCGAAGAGACCGGCGCCATCCTCGCCGCCGTGACCACCAGCCTGCCGGAGGCGCCACACAGCCAGCGCAACTGGGACTACCGCTATTGCTGGCTGCGCGATGCCTTTTTTGTGGTCCGGGCACTCAACAGCCTGGCCGAGGTGGGCACCATGGAAGACTACCTGCGTTGGTTGCACGATGTGGTGCGCGCCAGCCCCGGTCACGTGCAACCTTTGTACGGTGTAGGCCTGGAGTCACAACTACCCGAACGCCTGCAAGCCGGCCCCGCCGGATACCGGGGGATGGGGCCGGTGCGGGTCGGCAATCAGGCCTACGAGCATTTCCAGCACGATGTGTACGGCAACATTGTGCTGGGCGCGGCCCAATCCTTCCACGATCACCGCCTGCAGAGGCGGGCCGATGCCGAAGACTTCAGACTGCTTGAACGCATGGGCGAACAAGCCTGGCTCTTGCATGACGCCCCCGACGCCGGGATGTGGGAGTTGCGCACCCGGGCCAGGGTGCACACCTCCTCATCCCTGATGTGCTGGGCCGCCTGCGACCGCCTGGCCAAGATCGCCCGCAAGCTGATCTTGCCCGAGCGTGAAGCTCTCTGGGCTGAACGAGCCACGCTGATCCGGCAAAAGATCCTCGAGCGAGCATGGAGCGACAAACGCCAGGCCTTTGTTGAAAGCTTTGAAGGCGAGCACCTGGACGCCAGCGTGCTGCTGATGTGCGAAGTGGGCTTCATTGATGCACTCGACCCCCGTTTCGTGAGCACGGTCCGGGTTCTGGACAACGAACTGTGCGACGGCCCCTTCATGCGTCGTTATGAGGCGCCTGATGATTTTGGCCTGCCTGAAACAGCCTTCAATGTGTGCTCATTCTGGCGGGTGGATGCCCTGGCCCGAGTGGGACGCCTGGACGAAGCACGCGCCAGCTTCGAGCGCCTGCTCAGCCATCGCAATCATGTGGGGTTGCTCTCGGAGGATTTGGCACCCAAGACAGGCGAACTCTGGGGCAACTTCCCTCAGACCTACTCAATGGTCGGGATCATCCACGGTGCCATGCGCCTGTCCCGCCCCTGGGATCAGGTGGTGTAAGAGGATCAAGCCGGCACCAGGCTCTGGTCGCTTGCCATGCCACGCCATGCCGTGGTTTTGTGGCTGCTGCCCCCCTCGCCAGACGCAAAAAAGCGCCGGCACCTTGCGGTGTCAGCGCTTTCAAAGCGGCAACCGTGTCAGTCAAGCGGCCGAACCGGCCCTTGACTGGACAGCAAGCTCAACGAACGGGACGCTTGCGCGCATCGTGCGGAACGAAAGGCCGGGCCGGGCCGGGGCCGGCATGGCGCGGCGCGCCACCCGGCTTGCGGGCAGCAAAATCACCGCGGGGAGCAGCGCCGCCGAAATCACCAAAGCCCGTCTTGCGGCCGTAACCTTGGCCATCGCGCTGCGGCTCACGACGGCCACCGCCGAAGCTGTCAGCCCCTTGGAAACCTTCGCCGCGGGCCGGGCGCTGGCCACGGTCGCCCTGACCGCCAAAGCCACCACCGAAACCACCCCGGTCACCGCCGCCGAAGCCGCCACGGTCACCGCCACCAAAACCGCCGCGATCGCCACCGGCAAAACCGCCACGGCCACCGCCGCCGAACTTGCGGTCACGCGGACCGTAGTCACGGCCTTCGCTGCCACGGCCACGGCCACCGAAGTCGCCACGCGGACGCGCATCGAAGCGCTGTTGCGGCTCCATGCCGGGGATGACTTCGGCCTTGAAAGTCTGCTTGCTGTAACCCTCGATGTCGAAGATCTTGCGACGATCGCGGAACTCGGCAAAGGTAATGGCCAGACCATCGCGACCTGCACGGCCAGTACGGCCAATGCGGTGGGTGTAGTCTTCAGCCTTCATCGGCAGGCCAAAGTTGAACACGTGGGTGATGGTGGGAACGTCGATGCCACGCGCAGCCACGTCGGTGGCCACCAGGATCTGCACCTGACCATTGCGCAGTGCCATCAGGCGGCGATTGCGCAGGCCTTGGCTCAAGGCCCCGTGCAGGGCCACAGCCGAAAAGCCTTCTTGCTGCAGGTCGGTGGCCAGGCCGTCGCATTCCACCTGGGTGCTGGCGAACACAATGGCTTGGTCGATGCTGGTGTCGCGCAGCCAATGGTCGAGCATCTTGCGCTTGTGCTGAGCGTTGTCAGCCCAGAACAGCACCTGCTTGATGTTGGCGTGCTTTTCCTGCGGGGAATCGATCTGGATGCGTTGCGGCTCGCGCATCACGCGGGCAGCCAGTTGCTGAATGCGCGGCGCGAAGGTGGCGCTGAACATCATGGTCTGCTGACGCTGGATCGTGAGCTGGTTGATTTCAGCCAGGTCGTCCGAGAAACCCAGATCGAGCATGCGGTCGGCTTCGTCGACCACCAGGAACTGAACCTGGTCCAGCTTGATCTGCTGCGAGCGCTGCAGGTCAAGCAGTCGACCCGGCGTGGCCACCACCAGATTGGCGTTTTGCAGCTTGGCGATCTGCACTTGGTAGGGCATGCCGCCCACCACGTTGGCAACGCGCAGGCCACGGCAATGCTTGACCAGGTCGATGGCGTCATGGGCCACCTGCTGTGCCAGTTCGCGGGTCGGGCACAGGATCAGGGCGCCGGGAACGGCGGCCTTGAAATTGCGGGCGTTGGTGGGGTCTTTGCGCTTGGGGCGCTTGGGGGCGGGCTCACCGCGGGCGGCGGCCTCAGCCACGGCACGGTCGAACTCGGCACGGGCATCAGCCTCGGCCTGGGCCTGCTGCTGGATCAGCGTGTGCAGCACCGGCAGCAGGAAGGCGGCGGTCTTGCCGCTGCCCGTCTGGCTGGAGACCATCAAGTCGATGTAGCGGGCGGCTTCGCCGGCTTGCACATCGGCGGGCAAGGCCAGCGGAATGGCCTTCAACTGCACGGAGGTGGGTTCGGTGTAGCCCAGGTCGGCCACGGCCTGGACCAGTTCGGGCGCCAGGCCCAGCTTCACGAAGCCATTGGGGAGAGCGGGTTCTGCGGGCTGGCTGGCAGCATCAGATTCGGTACCCAGCACCTGGGCGGCAACTTGGGCCACCACGGCGGCGGTGGAAACAAAGGATTCGGCAGGCGCGATGTCGCCCTGCACTGCAAGAGTGTCGGTCATGGTTTTCTCACACGAAATGCGCCGCCGGCGTAGCCAGCGGACGCTTCGTCAATGGTTAAACAACATCAACCATCAAACGAAGCCTGAACCATCTGGTGTCTGGGAGACGATGGTGCGGGTGGGCGTTTCAGCGAATCTGGAAGACCGACATTCATCGATCCGGACGAGACCTGCTTTTCTGGAAAGCTCTGGGTCACCGTCCACAGCCGCAAGCCCGGGAGTGAAGGGAGATGCACAAGAAGCACCCGTTTCCGAGTGCAGCCTGCGATTGTGACAGGTTCAGGGTTTTCCCGCAAGAGAAAGACCAAAAATGACCGTCAGGCGCCGCCGGTGATGGCGGAACCAGCGAATTTATGACTTGAGGAAGTGCTGACGGTAATGCGCCAGCTCGTCGATCGATTCATGCACATCCGCCAAGGCCGTGTGCTTCTGCGCCTTCTTGAAGCTGGCATAGACCTCGGGCTTCCAGCGCCTGGAAAGCTCCTTGAGCGTGCTGACGTCCAGGTTTCGGTAGTGAAAGAACGCCTCCAGCTTGGGCATGTACTTGACCAGAAAGCGCCTGTCCTGCCCGATGGAGTTGCCACACATGGGGGCCTTGCCCTTGGGCACGTACTGGCGGATGAACTCGATCAAGCCCGCTTCGGCCTCGGCCTCGGTGGTGGTGGATGCCTTGACCTTGTCGATCAGGCCGCTGCGGCCGTGGGTGCCCTTGTTCCAGGCATCCATCTTGTCCAGTTGCGCATCGCTCTGGTGAATCACAAAAACAGGCCCCTCGACGCGGGGCTCCAGGTTCGGTCCGGTCACGACCACGGCGATCTCGATCAAGCGGTCTACCTCGGGGTCCAGTCCGGTCATTTCGCAATCCAGCCACACCAGGTTGAGGTCGGATTTGCTCAGGGGAGATATGGTTTCTGACATGGGCCGATTGTCGCTGATGACCTAAACTCCGCCACCATGCCTGAAGCCTCTTCCACCCTGAACCCTGCGCTGTTGCTCACCAGCGTTTTTGCACTGGCCCTGGTGGCCAGCGTGTTGCTGCGCCTTTGGCTTTCGTCGCGCCAGATCCGCCATGTGGCCCGGCACCGCGCCAACGTGCCGACGCCTTTCTCGCAGAGCATCTCCCTGGCCGCGCATCAGAAGGCGGCCGACTACACCATTGCCAAAAGTCAGCTGGGCATGCTGGAGCTGGCCTGGAGCACGGCCACGCTGATGGCCTGGACGCTGCTGGGCGGCCTGGACGCCCTGAACCAGGCCCTGCTTGGCTGGCTGGGCGCGGGCATGGTGCAACAGATGGCCTTGCTGGGCAGCTTCGTGCTCATCGGCGGGCTGCTGGACCTGCCGTTTTCGCTTTACCAGACCTTTGTGATCGAAGAGCGCTTCGGTTTCAACAAGATCACCTGGCGCCTGTGGCTGGGTGATCTTGTGAAATCCAGCCTGCTCGGTGCGCTGATCGGTCTGCCGCTGGCCAGCCTGATCCTTTGGCTGATGGGCAGCACCGGGCGCTTCTGGTGGCTTTGGGCCTGGAGCACCTGGATGGCCTTCAGCCTGCTGATGATGGTGATCTTCCCGACCTTCATTGCACCGCTGTTCAACAAGTTCCAACCGCTGGAAGATGAGACGCTCAAGTCGCGGGTCACGGCCCTGATGCAACGCTGCGGCTTCTCGGCCAAAGGTCTTTTCGTGATGGATGGCAGCCGGCGCAGCGCCCATGGCAATGCCTATTTCACGGGCTTTGGCGCAGCCAAGCGGGTGGTGTTTTTCGACACCCTGCTCAGCAAGCTCTCACCCGCCGAAGTGGATGCCGTGCTGGCCCATGAACTGGGGCACTTCAAGCACAAGCACATCCTGAAGCGCTTGCTTGGCGTGTTTGCGTTCAGCCTGGCTGGCTTTGCCTTGCTGGGCTGGGTCAGTGGGCAGGTGTGGTTCTTTGCCGGGCTGGGGGTGCAGCCCTCGCTGACAGGCGCCAATGACGCCCTGGCTTTGCTGCTGTTCATGCTGGTGGTGCCGGTGTTCAGCTTTTTTGTGTCGCCCCTGATGGCACGCATGTCGCGACGCCACGAGTTCGAGGCCGATGCCTACGCGGTGGCCCAGACCGATGGGCAGGCCCTGGCCAGCGCCCTGCTCAAGCTTTACGAGGACAATGCCTCCACGCTGACGCCGGACCCGGTGTTTGCCAATTTTTACTACTCCCATCCCCCGGCCTCCGAACGGCTGGTTCGCCTGGGCACTTGAAACGGTTTTGTCTTTGGCCCACACGCATCCCACCATGAACGCCCCGCAATCCCCCGCGAAGCCCGAGCGCACCATGCGCGCCCTGAGCCCGACCGAGATCGTGACCCGACTGGCGCGCCACCCAGGCTGGCGACTCAACGGCGATGGCGCCGACGTCTGCATCGAGAAGGCCTTTGAATTCGACAGCTACGCGGACACCATGGCCTTCGTCAATGCAGTGGCCTTCGTTGCTCGTCGACGCGATCATCACCCGGAAATGACGGTGCGGCCGCACAGTTGCGTGGTGCGCTTCAATACCCATGATGTGAAGGGCCTGTCCGAGCGCGACTTCGATGCCGCCACCCAGGTGGATGGACTGCTCAACACCGACCCCGCAGGCAGCCCCCGTGAGTGATCGCCGCACCTTGCACGAAGGCCTGGTGGTCGCCAGCCACGGGCGCCACTGCGTCGTCGAGAGTTCAGATGGCGTGCGGCGGATCTGCCACCCTCGCGGCAAGAAGAGTCAGGCAGTGGTGGGTGACCGGGTGAGCTGGCTGTCGGCCACGCCGGGCCAAGGCGAGGAAGGCACCATCGAGAAGGTGCTGCCCCGCAAGAACCTGTTCTACCGGCAAGACGAAATACGCACCAAATCCTTTGCCGCCAACCTCGATCAGGTGCTGATCCTGGTGGCGGCCGAGCCCGAGTTCTCGGCCCACCAGCTTTCGCGTGCCCTGATCGCGGCCGAAGCCGAACACATCACGCCGATCATCGGTCTTAACAAGAGCGATCTCGTCGAGCCCTTTGCCCGCGCCTGGGCCCGACTGGCCCCCTACCGGCACATGCATTACGGTGTACTGCCCTTGTCGCTCAAACAGTCGGGAGAAGTCGATCGCGAGCACCTTTTGCGGCTTCTGAGCCACAAGAACACCCTGGTGCTGGGGCCCTCGGGCTCCGGCAAAAGCACGCTGATCAACCTGCTGGTGCCTGGGGCTCTGGCCGAGACCCAGGAGATTTCGCAGGCCCTGAACTCAGGCAAGCACACGACCACCAGCACTTCGTGGTACTGGGTGGACGCAGAGCGCCAGACCGGCCTGATCGATTCCCCCGGCTTCCAGGAGTTCGGACTGCATCACATCGACCCGGCCCAATTGGCGGCTTACATGCCCGACCTCAAGCCCCATGTGGCGAACTGCAAGTTCTACAACTGCACCCACTTGCACGAGCCAGGCTGCGGCGTGATGGCCGCAGTGAGCGCCGAAGACCGGCCGGACGCCATCAGCGAACAACGCTACCGCATCTATGCCGACCTGTTCGCGGAACTGAGTCAAAGCCGCTATTGAAGCCTTGACGGCCTTGCCACCCGCTCAAGCGGGCAAGAGGGGCCGCAAGGCCTCGACCAGGGCATGGCACTGGTCCGGCGTACCCACCGTGATGCGCAGGTACTGGTCAATGCGCGGCAAACGGAAGTGCCGCACCAGCACCGCGCGCTCACGCAGCCCCGCAGCCAGCAAGCCCGCATCACATGCCGGGTGGCGAGCGAACAGAAAATTGGTCTGCGAGGGCAGAACCTCGAAACCCAGATCCTCAAGCTGCAGGGCCAGGCCTTCGCGGCTGTGCATCACCGCTTGGCGCGTCTTGTCAAAATAGGCTTGATCCTCGTAGGCCGCCTGCGCGCCCGCTTGGGCCAGCTTGTCTAGGGGGTAGGAGTTGAAGCTGTTCTTGACCCGCTCCAGGGCGTCGATCAGGTGGCGCTGCCCCATCGCCACCCCCACCCGCAATCCCGCCAGCGAGCGGGACTTGGACAAGGTGTGCACCACCAGCAGGTTCGGGTGCTGCTCAATCAAGGACACCGCGCTCTGGCCGCCAAAGTCAACATAGGCCTCGTCCACCAACACCACCTTGTCGGGGTGCTGGCGCAGCAGGCGCTGGATCTCAGCCAAGGGCAAGCCGATACCGGTAGGGGCATTGGGATTGGCCACCACCACACCTGCGGTCACGGAACCCGCCGGCGCGACCAGATCAGCAACCTCCAGCCGAAGCCCTTCACGCAAAGGGATTTTCAGCGCAGGGATGCCATACAGATCGCAATAAACACTGTAGAAGCTGTAGGTGATGTCCGGCATCAGCAGCGGGGCGCCACCGTGCTGGAAAAAGGCCTGGAAGGCGTGGGCCAAGACCTCATCCGACCCGTTGCCCACGAACACCTCACCCCACTGCAAACCATGGTGGGCCGCGATGGTGCGACGCAATTCGAGGGACTCCGGATCAGGGTAGCGCTCCAGGCCCGCAAGGGTAGCGGCATGGATCGCGGCCAGCACCCGAGGCGATGGCGGGTAAGGGTTCTCGTTGGTGTTGAGCTTGACCAGGCCGGCCATGCGCGGCTGCTCACCGGGCACATAGGGCTTGAGCGTGCCCACCAGGGGGCTCCAGAAACTTGGATTCATGTCGGATCTCTCGCTTGCATGAGGGCCCCAGGGTGCAGGGCAGAATCAAGACGGGGCCTTGGACGGGCCCGGGGCTGTCAGGCGCAGCGTCCTGACAGCTGTGATCAACCCAGCAGACGGGCCAGCGTCAGCAGGGCCAACAAAACCATCCACACCACGACAGAGCGCCACACCAAGCCCACGATCTGGGCCAGGTGAGCGACCTCCGGCTCTCGGCCCGGCGTGCTGTCGCTGTCTGCCGACTCGGCATCGGCCTCGCCTGCCGAAAATTCGGGCAGTTGAGAAGGCAAGGCGGTGACTTTCAAGGCCTCGCCACCCAGACGCACATTGATCGCCCCTGCCGTCGCGGCCAGCACCACACCGTCGTTGTCATTGGGAAACCGCTGGGCATGGTAGCGCCAGCCATCGATGGCCTCCTCGAAGTTACCAACCACCGCGAAGACCAGCGCCGTCAGGCGCGCGGGCAGCCAATCGATCACAGTCCAGGACTGGGCGGCAGCACGTTGAAGGGCATCGCTCACTGCCTGCTGCCCCACGCGATTGCGGTAACGCCAATAACGCGACACAAACTCGGACAAGCGGTAGATCACCGCCCCTGCGGGCCCCAGGCCGACCGCCGCGAGCACGGAGTACCAGGCCAGCACGCCAAACACGTGCCGGTGGGCCGCCAGCACCGAGTACTCGATCACATGGCGCACGATCTCACTGCGCGGCAACTCGCTGGCATCCACCTGCTGCCACTGGGCCAACAGCTCACGGGCTCGCGCCTCGTCCCCATCTTCCAGGGCATCGCGGATGTCGGTGAAATGGTGGCTGAACTGCCGGAATCCCAGGGTGACGTACAGCACAGCCACGTTCCAGAGCATGGCCACTGGCCAGCCCACAAACACCCACAGCAACCAGTGGATGGCCAGCGCCATCAGCGCCGGAAACAGCACAGCGAGGCCCCAGGTGATCCAGCCATGCTGAGGTTTGCCGGCATCAAAATTGCGGCTGGCCGTGCGCGCCCAGGCCCGCAATCCCGCATGAATCGGATTGCTGCGCCCCAACGGCCGGGCCTGCTCGATCAACAAAGCCAAAAGAATGGCGAAAAAACTCATGTCGCGATGATACCGGGGGCTCTTGCCGCTTCAGCGTCGCAGCCCTCAGGCGACCAGAAATCGGTAGAAATTGCGCAACATGCCGGCCGTGGCACCCCAGATGAAACGCTCCTGCTCACCGTCCATCCACGGCATCGAAAACCATTCGCGCCGCACCCCTTCGGCCTCATAGGCATGGCGCCGGTGGTTCGCAGGGTTCATCAGAAAGGCCAGCGGCACCTCAAAGGCCGAGGCCACCTCGTCAGGGTTGAGCTGCAGGCTGAAACCCGGACTGACCAAGCCCACCACCGGGGTGACGATGTAAGCGGTGCCGGTGGTGTAAATGGGCAGGCTGCCCAGCACCTGAACGTGCTCTGGCGCCAGCCCCACCTCTTCCTGGGCTTCGCGCAAGGCCGTGGCCGCAGGCGAGGCATCGGTGTCGTCCATGCGCCCCCCTGGAAAGGCGACCTGGCCGGAGTGCGTCGACAGATGCTCAGTGCGCTGGGTGAGCAGCACCGTAGGCTCGTCACGCAGCACGATGGGCACCAGCACCGAAGCCTGAGCGGGTTGCCGATTGGCGAAGCGGCGCTCCATCGTCACTTCGGGCTGCCAGGTCGGCGGCAGGGCAAACCGCTTGGCCATGGCCTCGGGGCGCATTCGCTCCGCACTGACGGCCGGCAAATCAGCATCCGTGCGCAGCACCGGCACCGCACGGGGGTCAAAGTTCGGCAGGCGCGACAAGGGCGTGAGGGCGGAGGGTTCAGTGCTCAAGGAAAGGCCCCTGGGGTGAAAGCAATGGCCTGGCAGACCGGATGGTGTGCCGCAAAAACAAAAAAGCCGCTGACAGCATGGGCTGCAGCGGCTTTCCCGGAAGAAGCTATCAAGCTCAGGCGGCAGCAGCCACCTTGTTGACACGCGACGGCAGCTTTTCCTTGATGCGAGCCGACTTGCCGCTGCGCGAACGCAGGTAGTACAGCTTGGCACGGCGGACATCACCACGACGCTTGACTTCGATGCTGGCGATCAGCGGGCTGTAGGTTTGGAACGTACGTTCCACGCCTTCGCCGCTGGAGATCTTGCGCACGATGAAGCCACTGTTGAGGCCACGGTTGCGCTTGGCGATCACGACGCCTTCGAAAGCCTGAACGCGCTTGCGGGTGCCTTCAACCACGTTCACGCTGACGATCACGGTGTCGCCAGGGGCGAACTCGGGAATGGTCTTGTTCAGGCGAGCAATTTCTTCTTGCTCAAGAGTTTGGATCAGATTCATGAGGACCTCATACGATCTTGCCCGCGCCAGGATGGCAGTGTCGGAATGACGTGCACCGTGCTGCACAGGACTGAAGCAAAACGCCGTGCTGGCGCACGACACACTGCTTCAACCCTGGGGACAATTCAGAAGAATTTGCAAGGTGGCTTGTCCGCAAAATGACGGATCAAGCGGCCGGCCAGAGGATCGAAAAGCCTTTGATTATAACCAATCAGGAATTTCTGGCCAAGGCGGCTTCATCCTTGGCACTCAGCAGACCGGATTCACGCGCCGCCACGATCAGTTCAGGCCGGTGTTGCGCCGTGATGCGAAGGCGCTCGTCCCGACGCCATCGCTCGATGTGGGCATGGTGCCCCGACAGCAGCACCTCAGGCACAGGTACCGGCGCGGCGCCCTCACCGGGCTGCCAGACTTCGGGCCGGGTGTAGTGCGGACAGTCCAGCAGCCCATCGAGGGCCGGATTGAAGCTGTCGAACTGGTGGCTGCCCTCGTCATTGAGCACGCCGGGCTGCAGACGTGTGACGGCATCGATCAGGGCCATGGCAGCAATCTCGCCCCCCGACAGCACGAAATCACCCAGGCTGATCTGCGCATCGACATGGGCATCAATGAAGCGCTGATCGATGCCCTCGTAACGACCGCACAGCAAGATCGCACCTGGACCTTGCGCCCACCGCTCAACGCCAGGATGGTTGAGCACCCGCCCGATGGGCGAAAACAGCACCACCGGCGCCCGCTCATCCTCGGCCAGGCTGGCACGATCGGCACGCAGGGCCTGCAGGCAACGCTCCAGAGGTTCGATCATCATGACCATGCCTGGACCACCACCAAAAGGCCGGTCATCCACGCGCCGGTAGTTGCCTTGGGCAAAATCGCGCGGATTCCAGAGACGAACGCTCACCTGGCCTGAGGCATAGGCCCGGCGCGTCACGCCCGCCGCCAGAAACGGCTCGAACAACTCAGGGAACAGGGTGATGACGTCAAATCGCATGGGTTGATGCCGGCCAGGCTCAGTAATCAGGCTGCCAATCGACGGTGATGCATCGGCCCGCCAGGTCCACCTTGTCCACATAAGCCGCCACAAAGGGCACCATGCGCTCCAGGGTCTTGCCGTCTTGCTCATAGGCGATGACCAGCACCGTCTGAGGCCCGGTGTGCATCAGGTCGCGCACCACACCCAGCGCCAGGCCTTCGCGGTTCACCACATTCAGACCGAGCAGGTCCACCCAGTAGTACTCATCGGCGCCAGCAGTCGGGAAGCTGGAGCGCGGCACAAAAATCCGCGCACCTTTCAGGGCTTCGGCCGCATTGCGATCAGGCACGTCAAGAGAGGTGGCCACGACAGAGTCCGAATGGTCCTTGGCCTCCTTGATCACCAGGCGCACGGTCCCTGTGAAGGTCTTGGCCCCTTTTTCAGCCGGTTGCAGGTACCAGCGCTTGGACGAAAACAGGGCCTCAGGCGAGGCGCTGTAAGGCAACACCCGGAACCAGCCTTTGATGCCCCAGGCATCGGCAATGCGACCCACCTCGATGGCATCGACCGGAAGCTCAGCGGCTTCGAGAGGGGGAAAGTTCTGTGACATGAAAATGCAGGCCCCAAAAAAATTCAGGCCGGCGGTGCGAACACTGCCGGCCTGTTGATGCGCTCAGTCAATGCGCTCAATCAGTCAAGCGAAGAGCGTGCGGATTGAACGCGTGGCGCGATCAGGCAGCCTTCTTGGCCAGTTGCTTGATCAGGCGTTCCACGGTGTCGGAAGCCTGGGCGCCAACGCCCTTCCAGTAGGTCAGACGGTCTTGCGCAATGCGCAGACCTTCTTCCGATTCCTTGGCGCTGGGGTTGTAAAAACCCAGACGCTCAATGAAGCGGCCATCGCGACGTTCGCGCTTGTCTGCGACGACGATGTTGTAGAACGGACGGGCCTTGGAGCCGCCGCGGGAGAGTCGAATGACGACCATGATTTATCCTTGGGTGGTGGAATTTCTTCCGAAATTTCTTCCAGCGTTGAGACACGCGACATAGCCACCCGGCCAGCGACACGCTGAATAGCTCTCGATTATAACCCCTTCACGTTTTTATGCCGATCATCCGCCCCAGCACCGAAGCCGACGTACCCGCCATCACCGCCCTCTATGCCCACCATGTGCTGCATGGCACCGGTACTTTTGAGGTCGATCCGCCCAATGAAACCGACATGGCCGCAAGGCGCACTGACGTGCTGGCCAAAGGCCTGCCCTACCTGGTCATGGAGCACGAGGGCCGGGTGGTGGGCTTCTCGTATTGCAACTGGTTCAAGCCTCGGCCCGCCTATCGTTTTTCCGCAGAAGACTCGATCTACATGGCCCCGGAGGCCAAGGGCCAGGGCTGGGGGCGCGCCTTGCTGGCCGAACTGGCCGCCAGGGCCGAGGCCGTGGGCGTGCGCAAGTTGATCGCCGTGATCGGTGACTCGGCCAACGCCGGTTCGATCGGCGTGCACCGCAGTGTCGGCTTCACTCCGGCCGGTGTACTCAAGGCCTGCGGCTGGAAGTTCAATCGATGGCTCGACATCGTGCTGATGGAAAAAAGCCTGGGTCAGGGCGACCGCAGTTCACCCGAGTAAAGTCGGGCCATGAAAAACAAAACTCTCGCGGCGTGGCTGGCCTTTCTGGGCGGCCCGCTGGGCTTGCATCGTTTTTACCTGAAGGGTTGGGGTGACTGGCTGGGCTGGGCGCTTTGGGTTCCGACCCTGCTCGGCCTGTGGGGTCTTGAGCGGGTGCAGGCTCTGGGCCTGGACGACACCTTGAGTTGGGTGCTGCTGCCCGTGATGGGTTTCAACATCGCAGGCTGTGCCCTGTGTGCCATCGTCTACGGACTGATGACACCCGAGAAATGGAACAGCCGCTACAACCCCGGCGCAGCGGGTGATGCGCCCCCGGGGCGCACCCACTGGGGCACAGTTGCGGTGCTGGCAGCCGCCTTGTTGATCGGCACCGGCGTGCTGATGGCCAGCCTGGTCTACAGTTTTCAGCGCTACTTTGAATACCAGATCGACGAAGCCCGCAAGATCTCCCAGCCTGCCGACTGAGGCTCAGGGCCTCAGCCGCGCGCCGGCAAAGAGTTGAGCGGATCGCCACCGTAGAGCCAGGGGACGTCCAGGAGCCGGTCACCCAGGAGCTGCATGCCCAGGTCTCGGCCCCAACGCAGCAAACCACTGGAGTGGAAGATGCGCCCGTTGCGCTCGGCCCGGGCCTGCACGCGGGCGCAACGTTGCCAACGGTTCAGTGCGTAGCGCTGCAGCCGGGTGGGTAGATCGATCTCGAACATGGCCAGGGACTGCGCCAAGGCGTGGGCGTCCTCGATGGCCATGCCTGCACCCTGGGCGAGGTAGGGGCGCATGGGGTGCGCTGCATCGCCCAGCAGGGCCACACGCCCGCGAGCCATCTGGTCGGCGCCCGCCACGGGCGGCCGGTCGCACAAGGCCCAGAGGCGCCATTCAGGCACGGCTCCGATCAGCGCCCGCAAGCCCGAGCAGGTCCCGGCCATGGCGATTTGCAACTGCTGCGCATTGGTGCTGTGGTCCCAATGGCTGAGATCGCCCTCGACCTCGCCGTGCACGATGGCCACCACGTTCTGCCAGTCGCCCCCCCGCACCGGGTAGGCCACCACATGCAGACGCGGCCCCAGCCAGGCCGTGACAGATTGGGTTCTCAAGGCCGCAGGCAAAGACGATTGCGGCAACATGGCACGAAAGGCCAGATGGCCGGTGGCACGCGGCTGGCTGTCGCCCCACACCTCACGCCGCACCTGGCTCCACAGGCCGTCGGCACCGACCAATACATCACCTTCAATGCGCTTTCGACCCTCCAGCTCCAGTGACACCCCCTCCCCAGCGGCCGCCCCATGCACGCCCAGTACGGACGAGGCCTGGTGCAGCGCCACCTGCCCATGGGCACGGACGGCCTCCAACAGCACGTGGTGCAGGTCGGCGCGGTGGATGGTGGCATAGGGTGCGCCGTAGCGCGCCTCGGCGCGGCCACGCAACGCCAGCCCGCCCAGCACGGCCCCAGACAACGCAGACCGCACCTGCAGCCGATCCGGAAAGGCAGCCACCTCTTTGAGCGCGGCCTCCAGCCCCCAGTGATGGAGCACACGGACCACGTTCGGGCTGATCTGGATCCCTGCCCCCACCTCGCTGAAAACAGGGGCGCGCTCAAACAGGCGCACCACCCAACCGGCTTGCGCACAGGCCAGGGCGGCGGCCAAGCCGCCAATCCCACCACCGGCCACCAAAACTTCGATCTGCTGACTCATCCGAGGATTGTGCCGCGCTCCTGGCGCTCGTTTTCGACCAAGCCTTGCGCTCGCTCAAGCACATCGACTGGCGACGGCCGCCCGAAGAGGTAGCCCTGAAAGGCTCGGCACCCACTTTGAAACAAAAATTCGAGCTGTCCCAGCGTCTCGACCCCTTCGGCCACCACGGCCAGGTCCAGGCTGCCGGCCAAAGCCAGAATGGTGCGGACGATGGCGGCGTCGTTGGGATCAACCAGGACATCACGCACAAAGGACTGATCGATTTTCAACTGATCCAGCGGCAGACGCTTCAGATAGCTCAGGCTGGAGTACCCGGTGCCAAAGTCGTCCAACGAAAAGCGCACGCCTTCCATGCGCAATTCGGTCATCTTGGCAATCATGTCCTCCACATCGGTGAGCAGAAGGCTCTCCGTCAACTCCAGTTGCAGACATCGCGCCCGAGCCCCGGAGCGCGACAGGCTCTGGCGTACCCAGGACACGAAATCAGGGTGCCTGAATTGCCGGGCGCTCACATTGACAGAAATGGTCAGGTCACGCGTGGCCTCCTGCTCTGACCACCTCACGAGCTGGGCACAGGCCTGGTCGAGCACCCACAGACCCAGGGGCAGGATCAGTCCCGTCTGCTCGGCCAAGGGGATGAATTCCCCCGGCGAGACCATGCCGCGCTGCGGATGCGCCCAGCGCACCAAGGCCTCGGCACCGGTGATGCGACGCGCGTCGTCCACCACGGGTTGGTAGTACAGCAGCAGTTCATGGCGCAGCAGGCCCTGCCGCAGGTCGCCCTCCAGCACCGAACGTGCGGTGACGGCGGCCTGCATCTGCGGGTCAAAGAAGCGCAGCGTGTTGCGCCCGTTCGCCTTGGCCTGATACATGGCCAGGTCGGCACGCTTGAGCAACTCATCAATCGGGGTTTCGTCGCCCTGGAACAGAGTGATGCCGATGCTGGGTGTGCTGTAGTACTCCAGGCCGTTGAGGTCAAAAGGCTTGTTCATGCTGGCCAGCAGCTTTTCAGCCACACGTTCGGTCTGCTCCGCGGCCGCAGCCCGGTCATGGGCCAGGTCTTCCAGCATCAACACAAACTCGTCGCCTCCGAAGCGCGCGACCGTATCGCACTGCCGCACGCACTTGACGAGCCGGCGCCCGACCTGCACCAGCAGTTGATCGCCCTTGGCGTGGCCCAAGGTGTCGTTCAGATCCTTGAAGTTGTCCAGGTCCAGGAACAACAGGGCCCCGTGATGCCCCATGCGCTCGCTGGACAGGCAGGCTTGATGCAGGCGATCGATCAGCAGGCGACGATTGGGCAGTTCGGTCAGTGCATCGTAGAAAGCCAGGCGCTCGATTTCGCGCTCGGCTCGCTTGCGATCCGTGATGTCACGCGCCACCCCCAGAATGCCCGTGATTTGGCCTTCATTGTCCCGAATGGGTGTCTTGATGGTTTCGAACAAGCCATGGTGACCATCCGAGAACACCATGTCCTCTTCGTAGATCATCGCCTGCTTCAATTTCAGCATTTCCAGGTCCCGGGCACGGTAATGCCGGGCGGCCTCCACCGAGAACAGTTGCTCGTCGGTGCACCCCATGATGGCGGCCTCGCCGTGCCCGGCAAATCGCTCGAAAACCGGATTGCAATATTGGTAACGGCCTTCGATGTCCTTCAGGAACACCATGTCAGGCAGTGCATTGACCAGGGCTCGCAGGCGGGTCTGGTTCTGCTCCAGGGCCAGTTCCATGGTCTTGCGTTCGGTGGTGTCGATGGCAAAGGCAATGAAGCCGACGATCGCGCCGTCCGCCCCACGCTCGGGCGCCAATGTGGTGTGGCGGTAGCGCACCTGCCCCGAGGGCAGTTCCACCCGGTTCTCGAAAACGACCAGCTCCCCGGCCAAGGTACGCTCCACAAAGGGCAGCATGCGCTGCAGCCGGTCCGGTGAAACGATGGCCGACAAGGGCTGCCCGCGCATGGCCTCGACCGAATGACCGAACCAGGAGGCGTGGGCCTGGTTGACAAACTGAAACCTGAGGTCGCGATCCAGCCGCGACACCCCACCGGGCATCTGCATGAGAATGCTGGCCAGTTGCGCATCCTTCTCATGGGCCCGTCGCTCAGCCTCTTTGCGGGGGGTGACATCAATGTTGAAGCCCACCAGTCCCCGCACCGATTCGCCCTGCCAAAGAGGCGCCACGATGCACAGGAACGAGCGCATCCGGCCCTGCACCGGGGTGTCCATCTCGTATTCGATCACTTCGCCTTGCCAGGCTCGGGCGTTGTAGCGTGCCCAGCGTGCCTGCTCTTCCACCTGGTCGGTGCACTGAGCCGGTGTCAGGCCCAGTTGGGTGCCGAAATGGGCCACCCGTGCCGGGTTCTCGAGCACCAGGCGTTCCTGCTCGTCCCGCACCCAGGCCTCAAATGGCATGTTGTCGACCATGGTGCGCAAGACGGCCTCATTGCTGCGTTGCAATTGCTCATCCAACTTTTCACGGGTGATGTCCAACACCAGCCCGTCCCACATGACGCGACCATCGTCCAAAGGCCTGGGCGCCGAGCAGACACGCAGCCACCGCATGACCCCATTTTTGCCAGGCATGCGCACCACCACATCCAACACGGACATCGAACGCGCTGATTCGGCCTCTGCCGCGCGTAGCAAGTCCAGGTCCTCGGGTAGCAGGCGCCCGTACAACAACATCGGATCGCGCACAACATCGGCCATGTTCATGCCGCCCACACGCTGCACCGCATCGCTCACATACACAAATCTGTTGTGGCCCTGCAGGTCACGTTCGGCCTGAAAAAGCAGTCCGTTGGGAATATTCCTGGCCAGGGCGGCCAGTTGGGCCTCCCGATCACGCAACGAGGCCTCGGTCCGCCTCACCAGTTCATAGGGCTGGCGAATGTTGATGCCAAACACGGCCCGGAAGATAAGCCAATCCGCCAGCACCTTGAAGACATGCCCCAGCACATTGAGTGAATCTTCTGGCGCGTGGTAGCTGGCAAACACGACCTCGCCCAAGGCCATCACGAAACAGGCCCCCGCCAGCCAATACCCACGCGATCGGCCGGTGCGCTGTGCCGAGCCCCAGAAAGTGACCGCAATCGCCAGGTTGACCAGACACAGCAGGTATTCGACAAACACCTTGAATGTCGTCAGGCCGTATTCCGGCACATAGACCGCAGGCAAACCCGCTGGCGGCCAGGTGAACAGCCCGAACAAGCCCAGCGAAACCGCCACGGCGGCTCCGAACCAGCGTCCGGCCGCACCCGGCAGGCGAAGGTTGATCGCCAGCAGCGTCAACGCCAGGGTTTCGAAAATCCGAGCGGCCAACCAGAAGTAAATCGCCTTGGAGGTACTCGATGTGGACAACAAAGGCGGCATCCCGGCGTAGGACAGCGCGTGCAACAAATCGCAGACAGCCGTCACCGTGAAGCCGAAAATCAGGGCATTGGACTGCCTCCGCTGCACCCGGTCCAGCGAGTACCAGGACACGGCCACCACCAAAGAGGCCACCACCACGGCCGACAACTCCAGCAGAAGGTGCAAACCCAGCCACAAACCCTCACCCCGCTCAAACAGCCGCACCGGGGGTGACAACATCAACAATGAAAGAAGCACCCCGGCAGCCATCCCCAGTCGGGTCGTTATTTTTCGCGCCTGAAGACTGGCGTCTTGGTCCTTCATGCTGACAGCCTATCGATTTCGTTACATCCTTTATCAGGCAAAAACGACCGATCGACAATAAGAATGTGGAGCATTGCGGCCTAAATACCTCAATCCCGTCGGTCGGCTGCTAGAGAACGGTCTTCGTCAGCCCGCAGCAAGGTCTGATCATTGGACTCACCCCATGACCGATGACACGGCAGGCCCATCCCGGGCCGAGGCCGCACCGCCTGCCCCGGTTCGGTGCATGAAGGACTTGTCAGCGACGATGCGAAAACGAACGGAGAACCGCCATGGAAAAATCGAGGCGGCAGGGCATGGCGCTCCCAAAAAGCACCGGTCTTCCTGCGGATGACGAAATCCTGAGCACCAGCCGAACAGACGGGTTCAGCCGTTCATTTCATCCGCGCAACGCTGCGGCCTGATATGGGGTCCGCCTTGCGGCGCACCTTGCTTGAATGACAAAGCGCTCTGCCGACACTGACAATTCAAGGAGATAGCCAACACGCCAATCTCAAATACCTTCACGCACCCAAAATGAAAATCAAAAACACATGATTTTCACTATATCAATTCACATCATCAAACCCGCCGATCCATGAGCCCACCGGAAGGCAGGGTCTCAAACACATTTAGACACAAGTTCGGCTACCACGCGCGAGAACCCCAATGTTCTTGACCAACGAGACAACAAAAAGCCCGTGCAGAAGTGTTTCTGCACGGGCTTTTTGTTGTCATGCGCCTGAAGCGCAGAACGGGATTCAATCAATCATCAGGGGATCACGCGGCAATCAGAAATTGAGCACGGTCCTGATCTTGAATCCACTTAGGGGCCTTGCCGCGGCCAGTCCAGGTTTCGCCTGTGGCGGGATTGCGGTATTTGGCAGCCACTTTGCCACCCTTGGCAGCAGAACTGCTGCGGGCGCGCGGTGCCTGGAAAATATCTTCGGCCGTCAGACCAAAATCAGCCACCAAAGTACGCACTTGCGCCACCGCGTCAGCGGTTTCACGCTTGCGGGCTTCTTGAATTTGCTGCTCAAGGGCTTCGCGTTGCTTCAGTAGATCCTTGTAAGTGGTGCTCATGATTTGATCAACCCATTCGTGTTTAAAACCCCATTATAGAAATAAATTCAAGCCGTACAAAGATCAGGGCTGAGCCCTTCTGCAATTTGAGGATTATCTTCACGAAGCAGACACAGGCACCTGATTATTGAAGCGCCGACAACGCGGCCAAATGCCCAGGCACTCAGGGGCTGGTACCCAGGGGCCAGGCCAGAACTTTGTCAATTCTTCGGCCATCAAGATCGACGACTTCAAAAATCCAGCCAGCACACTCGATCCGTTCACCCGTCGCAGGCAAATGACCGGATTCAAACATCAGCAGGCCTGCCAGAGTGTTGTAGCGGCCGCGCTCTTCATCGGGCAATTCGCGAATATCCAATCGAGCCCGCAATTCATCCACGGGCATCAGGCCATCCAACAGCCACGATCCTCCCTCGCGGCGCACGGCCCAGGCATCGGCCTGGGCCAAGGGTTGCAGTTCGCCGGTGATGGCTTCGAGCACATCGTGCGGAGTCATCAAGCCTTGTACCACCCCATATTCGTCCACCACCAGCACCATGCGGGCCGCGCGGGCCCGGAACTGCTCAAGCAATTCCATGCCGCTGAGGGTTTCGGGCAGAAAGGCCGCCGGCAAGGCATGGGCCTCGATGGGGCCGACGTGGTCCGGCCCCAGTTCCAGCAACGACGCCACGCTGATCAGCCCCACCACGTCGTCCAGCGAACCACGGCAGACGGGGTACCAGGAGTGACTGCTCAGCGCGCCTGCACCGCGAATCCTTTGCAGGCACTGTGCCACCGTATCTTGGGCCTCCAACCAGTCGATCTCGGCCCGGGGCAACATCATCGACGTCAGGGGCCGGTCATCCAGGCGAAACACGTTCTGCACCATCTGATGCTCGTGCTCTTCAATGACCCCGGCGTCCAGCCCTTCTTCGAGGCTGGCCACGATTTCCTCTTCGGTGACAGAGCGCCCTCCCGAATCATCGACCCGCAGCAAGCGCAACACCGCATGGGTACTGAGCGACAGAAGACGCACAAAGGGCTTGGCCCCGACCGCCACCCAGGACATGGGGCGCGAAATCCAACGGGCCACCGTCTCCGGATACAGCTGGCCGATGCGCTTGGGCACCAGTTCACCAAACACGATGGTGATGAAGGTGATCACGGTCACCACCACCGCGGTCGCCGTGACACCGGCCACGCCCTCAGGCATGTTCCAGCTCACCAGCCAATGGGCCAGACGATCGCTGAAAGCGGCCTCGCCCAAAATGCCGTTGAGCATCCCGATCGAGGTGATGCCGACCTGGACCGACGACAGAAACTGGGTCGGATTGTCAAGCAAGGCGAGTGCCGTGGCGGCCCCCTTGTCGCCCGCCTCGGCCATGGCGGTCAAACGGGCTTTGCGACTCGATGCCAGGGACATCTCGGACATGGCGAACACTGCATTGAGCAGGGTCAGCAGGGCAATCAGCAGGAAATCCATGCAGGGGAGTGGAGAATCAACACCATGGCAATGTACTTGATTGGTGATGTCCAGGGCTGCAACGATGCCCTGGGACGTCTGCTGGACACGCTGGGTTTCTCACCCAGCCGTGACACGATTTATCTGTTGGGCGACCTGGTCAACCGGGGTCCCGACTCGGCCGGGGTGCTGCGGCGCCTGATGAAACTGGACGACGCTGCCCGTTGCCTGCTGGGCAACCACGACCTGCACTTGCTGGCTGCAGCGCAGGGTCTTCGCCCGCCCGGTCGCAAAGACACCCTCCAGACCCTCCTCCAGGCCGACGACCGTGCCACCCTGATCGACTGGGTGCGCCGCCAGCCCCTGGCGCGCCATGAGAACGGGGTGCTGATGTTCCACGCCGGGGTGCTGCCCAGTTGGACACCGACCCAGGTCATGGCCCTGGCCGCTGAGGTTCAGCAAATGCTGAGCGGCCCGGACTGGCTTGATTTTCTGCAGAACATGTACGGCAACCTGCCCCTGGGATGGCGTGATGGCCTGCGCGGTCACGACCGCCTGCGCATCATCGTCAACGCGCTCACTCGACTGCGTTTTTGCACACCTCAGGGAGAAATGGAATTCGCCAGCACCGAAAGTGCGGAGGGAGGGCCACCCGGCTACCTGCCTTGGTTCGACGTGCCGGGAAGGGCTACTGCAGACACCTTGGTGGCCTTCGGCCATTGGTCCACCCTGGGTTGGCAGAATCGCCCCCATCTGCTGTCACTGGACACGGGCTGCGTCTGGGGTGGCTGCCTGAGCGCTGTGCGCCTGGGCAAGCGACCAGAAGATCGGGAATTGATCCAGGTGAAATGCCCGCCCGCTCAGAAACCCGGGCGTTGAGGGCATTCCTACCGGGCTTGAGCCTCGCCAAAGGCCAGAAGCCCGGCGCTGAGATCAGGAAACCACCGGATCAGCCGCCTTGAACAACGCAGCCACCTTGCGCTTGGGCTTGATGTTCGACGAAATCGCCCTGGCAGGCGCCTTGGCAGCGGCCTCCCAGGCAGGTGCTGCATCGACCACCGGGGCCTGATAAGGCTGGTCAAAAAACGGATCCCGCGGCGCAGAATGGGTGCGATAGGAACGGCGCTCACGGCCATAGCCTTCGGCCGTTGCCTCGGTGCGCTCGCGTTCACGTTCACGCGGAGCAGGACGACCTTCGCCTTGCTGGTACATGCGGCGCCCTTCGTTGATGCGCTCGCGAGGACGGTCTTCGTCGTATTCCAGGGCCTCGACTTCGATCTTCTTTTTGATCAGCTTCTCGATGTCAGCCACCAGACGGGCATCGTTGTTGCCGCCCACAAAGCTCACGGCCAGACCCGAAGCACCCGCCCGACCGGTCCGGCCGATGCGGTGCACGTAGTCTTCGGCGTTGAAAGGGATGTCCATGTTGAACACCGCCGGCACGTCCTTGATGTCGAGGCCTCGGGCCGCCACGTCCGTGCACACCAGCAAATCGACTTCACCCTTCTTGAAGGCGTCAAGGGCCTTCAAGCGCTCGTCCTGGCTTTTGTCACCGTGCAACGCGGCCGTCTTCAGACCATCTCGGTCCAGCGAACGGGCCAACCTGGCACAACCCAGCTTGCTGTTCACGAAAACAAAGGCTTGCTTGATGCCTTGCCGACGCAGCACCTGGTGCAGGGCACGGCGCTTGTCGTCGTCGTTCACGCCATAAAAATGCTGCTCCACGGTCGATGCCGTGGCGTTCGAGCGAGCCACCTCGATCGTGACCGGGTCTTGCAGGTAGCTGCTGGCCAACCGCTTGATCTCAGGCGAGAAGGTGGCCGAGAACAGCAAGGTGGTGCGTTGCTTGGGCAGGTAGCTCAGGATGCGCTGCAGGTCAGGCAGGAAACCGATGTCCAGCATCCGGTCCGCCTCGTCCAGCACCACGTACTCGACCTGGTTCAGCACCGCGTTCTTGGCCTCGATGTGATCAAGCAGACGCCCTGGCGTGGCCACCAGAACTTCGACACCGCGCTTGAGCTCTGCCGTCTGGGGTTTCATGTCCATGCCGCCAAACACCACCGCGCTGCGCAACTGGGTGTACTTGGCATAGAGCTTGACCTGCTGGGCCACCTGATCGGCCAATTCGCGCGTGGGCAAAAGCACCAGGGCACGCACGGGGTGGCGGGCAGGAGACGTCGAACTGTTTTCGTGCTTGAGCAGTCGCTGCAGCAAAGGCAGGGAGAACGCCGCCGTCTTGCCGGTGCCAGTCTGTGCGGCCCCCATCACGTCTTTGCCCGTGAGCACCACCGGAATGGCCTGAGCCTGGATGGGGGTCATGGACTCGTAGCCCATCTCGGCCACGGCGCGAGCCAGGGGCTCAGCGAGCGATAAATGTGAGAATGATGTCGTCATGAAGCCTTGTATTGTCGCACCGGCGGGGAAAACCCGGTAATGCGGCGTATTTTTGCGGCCCAAAAAGTGGTTTCGCCACCTTGAATGCCATGAAATTGATAGCGGCCTGCTGAGTCAGGTCAAGGCTCATCGGCCTGTGGTCTAGAGGTTACGGGCACTGAAGGTGTCGCAGGCGCGCACCGTGCCCTCGCGCAGCCCTGTGGCAAACCAGCGCTGACGCTGGGCACTGCTGCCGTGCGTGAAGCTTTCCGGCACCACCGCACGGCCTGCCGCCTTTTGCAAGGCATCGTCGCCGATGTGTGCCGCGGCGTTCATCGCCGACTCGATGTCGCCAGCCTCCAGAATGTGTCGGCTTTGATCGGCATGCTGAGCCCACACCCCGGCCAGACAATCCGCCTGCAGCTCCAACCGCACGCTCAACGCGTTGTAACGCTCCGGGCTGACACGGCCACGGGCCTCGTCGAGCTTCTGGCTGATGCCCAACAGGTGCTGCACGTGATGCCCCACCTCGTGGGCGATCACATAGGCCTGGGCAAAATCGCCTGGCGAGCCCAGGCGGGTACGCAAAACCTCATAAAAATCGAGATCGATGTAGACCTTCTGGTCTGCCGCGCAATAAAACGGCCCCATGGCTGCCTGCCCTTGGCCACACGATGTCGGCGTGCTGCCCCGGAAGAGCACCAGCCGAGGCTCTCGGTACTGGCCGCCAGAGTGCTGGAAGATGTCTTTCCACACGTCTTCGGTATCGGCCAGCACCACGGAGACGAAACGGGCCAAGCGGTCGTCAGCAGGTGGGGCATGGCTGGCGGCGGGGGCCGCGCTCTGGCTGGGTGCACCGCCCTCGAGCAGACCCAGCAGAGTGAGCGGGTTGATGCCCATGAACCAGCCCACGGCCAGCACCACCAGCACGGTGCCCAGACCCAGGCGTCCGCCCCCTAAAGAAAAGCCGCCCCCACCCGAGGCAGGCTCGTCACGGCGGTCTTCAA
The DNA here is from genome assembly GCF_059416245.1 of Curvibacter sp. GW821-FHT09D12. Lineage (NCBI taxonomy): Bacteria > Pseudomonadati > Pseudomonadota > Betaproteobacteria > Burkholderiales > Comamonadaceae > Curvibacter > Curvibacter sp. GW821-FHT09D12. The sequence continues at coordinate 139,795 of NZ_JBWKOU010000007.1, forward strand.
CGTTGCTGGAACTTCTCTGGTCTTCCCATTTCATGCGGCACTCCCAAGCCGATCAACGGCAGTCAGGACGGATGCTACCTGGGAGCCGTCCTCAAAAGGGATGAGGTAGCGTGAAAAATGGCACGGCATGGGGCCCGCCTGCGGAGCACTCGGCGATCGGGCGGGCGCCAAGGCCACAGCCCCGGTATCAGGGCGTCCGGCGTCAGGGATTGCGGCGCGGGGTGCTCGGGCTCTCGCAGGCCGGGTGCACGGGGCGCCCCGGCACGCTGCCGCACATGGCCGACAGTTCTCGCTGCTGCACCCAGGCGGCCGGTGCCGGGGCAAAGGCATCGTCCTCTTGCGGGCTGGCGCTGTACAGCAAGCCACCGCGACTCAGCACCTCGATCATGACCAGGACAGCCAGCACGCCCCCAACGGCAATCAGGATGGGCAGGTCCAGCCATTGAGTCCAGCGGATCGTGGGACTGGAAGAATTTTTCATGACACTGCGCTCCTGTTGGGTGACAGGAAATCGTAGGTAAGCAGATATTTCCGGGCTGTAGGACGGAAGCCCATCCCCCCGTGCGAAATGTCCAGCAGATGACACAAACGCCGCTGGCACCAACATGGAAACCGTCCAAATCCCGGCTCGTCTGGCCTGGTGCCCGCCCAGAATCAGTCGAGGATCACCCAGGCCTTGGTGACCGTCTCCAGGACTTCGAAAGCCCCCTGAAAACCCGCCGGAATGTGCAGGCTGTCCCCGGGACCGGCCTCGCGCCAGGTGCCCAGGCGATCATGCACACGGCAGCGCCCCGACAGCACGGTGAAGACCTCCTGCTGGTGCGCGCCGAACTCGATGCGCCAACGGCCCGGCTCGCAACGCCAGAGCCCGCTGCTCAGGGCACTGGCCTGGCCCACCGGGGCGGTCACGGCCGTCCAGGTTTCGCGCAGAGGGTTGCCCTCCTCCAGGCGCTCGGGTCGGGGCCGGGAAAGTTCGGGCGCCCCGGCCGACTCCAGCATGTAGCCGGTGGTCTGCAACGGCGACAGCAAGCCGCTCAAGCGCGTGGCAGGGTCACGCCATGCTGACCCTGGTACTTGCCGCCACGGTCCTTGTAGCTGACCTCGCAGACCTCGTCGCTCTCGAAGAACAGCACCTGGGCGCAACCCTCACCGGCGTAGATGCGGGCGGGCAGCGGTGTGGTGTTGGAGAACTCCAGCGTCACATAGCCCTCCCATTCGGGCTCGAAGGGGGTCACGTTGACGATGATGCCGCAGCGGGCATAGGTGCTTTTGCCCAGGCAGATGGTCAGCACATTGCGCGGGATGCGGAAGTACTCGACCGTGCGGGCCAGGGCAAAACTGTTGGGCGGGATGATGCACGAGTCACCCTCGAAATCGACAAAGCTCTTTTCATCGAAGTTTTTCGGGTCGACGACCGTGCTGTGGATGTTGGTGAACACCTTGAATTCAGGGGCGCAGCGGATGTCGTAGCCATAACTGCTGGTGCCGTAGCTGATGATCTTGCGACCCTCCTGCTCACGGATCTGACCCGGCTCGAAGGGGTCGATCATGCCGTGCTGCTCGGCCATGCGCCGAATCCATTTATCGCTCTTGATGCTCATGGGAATGCTCCGTTGCCCGCCCTGGCGCAAGCCAGGCGTTGGGCGGCCCATTGTAGGGCAGCCCGTGGGGGATCACGCCTGGGCCAGGGCCGCCTGGCCGGCCACGAAGGTCTGCTCGATGAGGCGGTCGTCACCCAGCACGATCAGGGCAAACAGCAGTTCATCCAGGTTGCGCGCCTGGGCCGTCTTGCGCGCCAGCAGCGGGGTGGCCCGGGGGTTCAACAGCACGAAATCGGCGTCGCTGCCGGGCTGCAGGTTGCCGATGGCAGGTGCCCCGGCCACCCCGCCCAGGCCCAGCGCCTGGGCCGCACCGGCCGTGTGCTGCCACCACAACTGCTGCGGGCTGAGCGACAGCCCGGGCTTGGTCTGCCCCTCGCGGCCCACGTAATAGGCCGCCAGCATGGTGTGGAACGGGCTGAACGAGGTGCCTCCGCCCACATCACTGGCCAGGCCATATCGGTAACCGACCCGATCGGCGCCTTCGTAGTCGAAGAATCCGCTGCCCAGGAACAGGTTGCTGGTCGGGCTGATGGCGGCGGCCGCCCCGGTTTCGCGCATCAAGGCACGGTCATCGTCATCAAAGTGGATGCAATGGGCGTAGATGGCACGCTCCCGCATCAGGCCGAAATCGGCATAGGTGCCCAGGTAGCTGCGCGACTCGGGAAACAGCTCGCGGGCCCAGGCGATCTCGGCCTTGTTTTCGGCCACATGGGACTGCACCCAGACCTCCGGATAGCGGGCGGCCAGCTCGCCGGCGCCCCGCAGTTGGGCGGGCGTGCTGGTCGGGGCAAAGCGCGGCGTGATGGCATAGCCCAACCGGTCCACGCCATGCCAGCGGCGGATCAGGTCTTCGGTATCGATCAGGCTCTGTTCGGTCTGATCGCGCACGCCATCGGGCGAGAAGCGATCTTGCAACACCTTGCCGGTGATGAAGCGCATCTGCCGCTGGCGGGCCTGCTCGAACAGGGCATCGACCGAGGTCGGGTGCGAGGTGGCAAAGGCCAGTGCCGTCGTCACCCCATGGCGCAGCAACTCGTCGAGGAAGAAGCCCGCCACCTCGGTGGCGTAGTCGCCGTCGTGAAAGCGCGATTCGTGAGGAAAGGTGTAGTTCTCCAGCCAGGGCAGCAGACCCTCGGCGGGCGAGCCGATCACGTCGGTCTGGGGGCAGTGGATGTGCAGGTCGACAAAACCCGGCGCCAGGATGCGGCCCGGGTGGTGGGTCACCACCACGCCCGGGTAACGGTCGATCAGCTCGCGGTACGAGCCCACGGCCCGTACCACGGGGCGGCCCTGGGCATCGGGGCCGATCACCAGCAGGCCGTCTTCTTCATAGACGGCAGAACGGTCATCGGCAAAGCGGAGGATGGCGGCGCGGTGTGCTTTCATGGGGCCGCAGCATACCCGCAGGCCCCGGGGCGCCCATATGGCAGGCGCCATAACCGCTATCGCGACAGCGGCATGCCCGCAGAACGCTGTTGCGCCAGGCCCGCCAGGGCAACCAGGCCACCCGCCAGTTGGCCGACCTCGACATGGCCACAGGCCAATGCTTGTGCGGCGGCCCGCTGACTGCGAGCCCCGCTGCGGCACAGAAACAACAGCGGCGGCGACGCCTCCAGCCACCCCGGCAGCACCTGTGCCAGTTGACTCAAGGGCACCGACTGCACTGGCCGGCCGGCCATGCGGGTCAGGCCGCTGGCCTGGTGCTCGTGGGGGTCGCGCACATCCACCAGGCGGGCTTGTGGATGGCGGGCCAGCCAATCCGCCAGGGCTTCAGGTGCCACGCACAAGGCCTCGGCAAGACCTGCAGGAGCAGGTGCAGTCTGATCGTCGTCTGGCAGCCCTGCCCCTTGCAGAGCGGCGCCGCAGGCGAGCAGGCGCTCACAAACCTGATTCACAAAGACCTCGTCCACCAACAGCCCCAGCGACAGGCGCACCGACGCCGTGCTACGCGATGCCGGCCAGCCCATGGCCGCCAGCACGGCACTGGGCTTGGCCTGGGCCGCCGAGCAGGCGCTGCCGGCACTCACCATCAGGCCCGCGGCTTCCAGGGCACTCATCAAGCGCTGTGCCGGCACACCGGGCCAGGAGAAATTGAGCGTGGTGGGCAGGCTGTCTTCTAGGGCGGCATTCAGGACCACGCCCGGGAATGCCGCCTGCAGGGCCTGCCACACGCGTTCACGGTAGGCCTTCAAGCGCGCGGGCGGGCAAAAGGTGTTCCCCCGCTGCAAGGCCGCCAGCACAACCCCCAGGGCGGCGATGCCGGGCATGTTCTCGGTACCCGACCGGGCGCCGCCCTCCTGGCCACCCCCGGCGATCAGGGGGGTGAAAGGGCTGCCCTCACGCACGTACAGCAGGCCCACCCCCTTGGGCGCATGCAATTTGTGGCCAGAAAACGGGGCGTAGTCGATGCGGCTGGCGGCCAGGTTCAGCTGCAGCTTGCCCAGCGCCTGCACCCCATCGACCAGCCACAGCGCAGGGCTGCCGGCCTCCTCCAATACCGCCTCGATGCCGGCCAGGTCACTCACTACGCCGGTCTCGTTGTTGGCCGCCATGGTGCACAGCAGCCCCACCTGGGGCAAGGCGACACGCAAGGCCGCCAGATCGTGCCGCCCACGCGCATCCACGGGCAAGGCGCACACTTCAAAACCCAGACCCAGCACCTGGTTCCAATGCGCCAGGGCCTCGGGCACGGCCTTGTGCTCGGTGGCGCCATACAACAGCACCCGACCCGCCGGCAGGCCCTGGCGAAGTCGGTCACGCAGGCCGCACAGGGCCGACAGCACCGCGGTCTGGATGCCTTCAGTGGCGCCGCTGGTGAACAGCAAGTGCCCTGTAGTCGCTCCCAACACCTCGCGCGCCCGTTGCCGGGCCTGGCTGAGCAGGGTCTGCGCCCTCAAGCCCAGGGCATGGGTGCTGCTGGGGTTTCCGTAGGCGCTCAGCATGGTGGCCTGGGCGGCAGCGGCGGCCTCGGGCAGCACGGCGCTGGTGGCGTTGAAATCAAGGTAGAGCTCGGCGGGCAGGTCCAGATTCATGGGGCGGGAGCGGGGTTGCAAGAGGTGACTGAAGGCTGAAAGTCTAGAGATTCGCTCTTTGAAAAACATTCCAAAAATCCCCCAAGAATTGGGTTTTGATAGAAAATTTTCCTAATTTCAAACCAAAAAACAAGATGAACCCACTGAACCGCATCGACCTTCAACTGCTGGACGCCTTGCAACACGACGGCAGCCTGTCCATCGCCCAACTCGGAGAGCAGGTGGGCCTGTCCTCCACGCCGTGCTGGAAGCGGGTCAAGCGGCTGGAGGACGAGGGCTACCTGGAGCGCCGCGTGGCCATCGTCAACCGCAAAAAGGTGGGCCTGCCGATCACGGTCTTCGTCAGCCTGCGCATTGCCCGGCACGATGAACGCTGGCTGGCGCAGTTTGCCGCCGCCATCACCGCCCTGCCTGAGGTGCAGGAGTTCCACCGCATGAGTGGCGACGTCGACTACCTGCTGAAGGTGGTGACCACCAGCATCGAGGGCTACGACGCCTTCTACAAGAAGCTGATCCGGGTGGGTGAGCTCAGCGGGGTTTCCTCGGCGTTTTCGATGGAGCAGATCAAAAGCAGTACCGCCTTGCCGCTGGCCCTGCCGGGTCGCCAGGACAGTGCTTGATGGCGCGCCCTCCTTGCTGCAAAGTCCACGCTCAACAAGAACATTCTTCATGCCGACCCGACCTTTGACCCTTTGGCTGCTGCGCATCCTGAGCCCTGTGCTGGTGCTGGCGGCGTTGTCCGCCTGCTCCAGCCTGCCCAAGCCGCCGCCAGCCCCACCCACCCACGCCATCAAGGGGTTCGAGGACACACCGCTGGCCCGCATCACCCAGGCGCAGTTGCCCGATGACGGACGTTCTGGCTTCCTGCTTCAGCCCTACGGGCCCAACTCCTTCGCCACCCGGCTGGCCCTGTGCCGGCTGGCCACGCGCAGCCTGGATGTTCAGTATTACCTGCTGCAATCCGACCACACGGGCCGCACCCTGATGCGCGCCCTGCGCGACGCAGCCGCACGCGGGGTGCGCGTGCGCGTGCTGGTGGACGACCTGCACACGGCAGGTTCCGACGAGTTGCTGCTGGGCCTGGCGGCCCACCCCAACGTGGAGCTGAGGCTGTTCAACCCCTTCCCCAGCGGGCGCGGCCACCTGCTGACGCGCTTCATCAGTTCGGGGCTGGACATCGGTCGCGTGGACCGGCGCATGCACAACAAGCTGTTCGTGGCCGACAACGTGGCGGCGGTGGCGGGCGGGCGCAACATCGCCGACGAGTACATGGTCAATGCCGAGGGCAGCAACTTCATCGACATGGACACCTTTGTGGCGGGCCCGGCGGTGCGCGAACTCTCGCGCGCCTTTGACCTGTACTGGAACAGCGAGCACGTCTACCCCGTGGACCAGATCGCCTTCAGCCCACTGAGCCCTGAGCAACGCCGTGCCCAATTCGAACGCCTGACCGCCAAGACCCACCCGCCCACCGATACGGGACGGGTGCCGGACAACGGTCAGGTCGAGGGCTCGGGCCTGGACCTGCCTTTTGACCACCTGCCACCGGCCCTGGTCCACATGCTCAACCTGCCCTACGAGCTGGCCGACGGCCGGCTAGGGCCCCTGCTCCAGGCCCAGGCACGGGTGCTGGTCGACCCGCTGAGCAAGACCGACGGCGTGAACGAGCACGAGCACTCCATCACCGGCACGGTGTTCGAGGGCACTTACCAGTGGTTCACCACCAGCCGCCAGTTGCTCAGGATGACCTCGCCCTACTTCGTGCCCGACGACACGGCCCTGCAATCCCTGGCCCACGCACGCCAGCAGGGGGTGCGACTGCAACTGGTGACCAACGCGCTGGCGGCCACCGACGAGCCCTGGGTGCATGTGGGCTACTCGCGCCAGCGCCAGGCCTTGCTCAAGATGGGCGTCGAGATCTTCGAGATCAGCCCCAGCCTGAGCGCCAAGCGCCGGCGCCTGGGCGTGATCGGCAAGAGCCTGAGCGCCCTGCACATGAAGAGCGCCATCCTCGACCACCGCCAGGTGTTCCTCGGCTCGATGAACCTGGATCCGCGCTCGGTGCGCCTGAACACCGAACTGGGCCTGATCATCGACAGCCCCGAGATGGCCGCCCAGTTGGAGGCCATGAGCGACCTCGCCAGCGTCTACCAGCTGCGTCTGGCGGCCGATGGACAAAGCATCGAATGGATCGAACGCAATGGCGAGGGCCAGGAGACGGTGCACTCCGAAGAGCCCGAAACCAGCCCCTGGCTGCGCTTCAAGCTCTGGCTGCTCGGGCCGCTGGTGCCCCTGGGCGAACTCTGAAGGTCGGGTGGATACCCCCCGCTTGATCCTCAGCGCAGGCTGCCCTGCACGCCCTCGACCAGCCAGTTCAGATTCAGGATCTGTTCATCGCTCAAGGCCTGGCCGGGCTCGATCACGGTGTGCCCCTGGTTGTCGCGCACCGGCTGGGCACCGGCCTTGAAGGGCTGCAGCCGGCCAGCCGCCATGTCCTTCTGGCGCGCCAGCACCTCGTTTTGCACCGCCACGGGCACCTGGGGCCCAAAGTCGCCGACCCGGATCATGCCTTCGCGCACCCCGCCCCACAGGGCCGCGGGCTTCCAGCGGCCATCGGCCACCGCCTTCACCCGGGCGGTGTAGTAAGCCCCCCATTCGTGGGTCACGGCAAGGATCTGCGCCTGCGGCGCCACCTTGCGCATGTCCGAGTGGTAGGCCACCGCCAGCTTGCCGCGCTCCTGAGCCGCCGCCATCACCGCGGTCGAGCCGGTGTGGAAAGCCAGCACATCGGCGCCCTGGTTCATCAAGGTCATGGCCGCATCGCGCTCGCGCGGCGGGTCGAACCAGGCGTTGAGCCAGACCACCTTGACACGGGCCTGCGGATCGACCGAGCGCATGCCCAGCGTGAACGCGTTCAGCCCCTGCAAGACCTCGGGGATGGGGAAACCCGCCACATAGCCCGCCACATGGCTCTTGCTCATGCGGCCGGCCGCGATGCCGGCCAGGTAGCGGCCCTCGTAGTAGCGGGCATTGGCTACCGCCACATTGGCCGCCGTCTTGTAGCCCGTGATGGATTCGAACTTCACCTGTGGAAACTCGGCAGCCACCTTGAGCGTGGGCTCCATGTAGCCGAAGCTGGGCGTGAAGATGATCTGGTTTCCCTGCTGGGCCAGATCGCGGATCACGCGCTCGGCATCCGCACCCTCGGGCACATCCTGCACAAAAGTGGTCTTCACACGATCGCCCAGGGCGGCCTCAACCGCCAGGCGCCCCTGCTCGTGCTGGCGCACCCAGCCGGCCTCGGTGATGGGGGTCACATAGACGAAGGCGGCCTTGACAGGGGGCGCTGCGGGGGCCACCTGAGCAGCCGGGTGAACGACAAAGGGAATGGAAAAACAGGCGGCCAGGAGCGCACTGCGCCCCCTGGCGGCGAGGTTTTTGTACATGGTGTTCCTCGACATGGCCCCGGAATGCAAAAGCCCCAGCTGCCGGGACACCCGCTGGGGGCTGTGATTCTAAGGCCCGCCGGAAGTCCGCCCTGATCACGATGGCTGAGCCCGCAAAGCGGCAAGAGACAAGGGGGCCGCCGCCATGAACAATGCCCGCATGAACACACCACCCCCATCGGCCCAGGCCGGTTCAGCCCACTGGAAACGCAACCTCTGGGTCTGCATGTTCGGCTCTTTCACCACCATCGTGGCCATGACCTTGCTGCTGCCCTTTCTGCCCCTGTATGTGGAGCAACTGGGCGTGCATGACCCGGCCGCCATCGTGCAGTGGTCGGGGGCGGCCTATGCGGCCTCGTTTCTATCGGCCGCCCTGGTGGCGCCGCTTTGGGGCCGGCTGGCCGACCGCTACGGCCGCAAACTGATGCTGATCCGCGCCAGCCTGGGCATGGCCGTGGCCATGGCCCTGATCGGGCTGGCCAGCAACGTCTGGCAACTGGTGCTGCTGCGCCTGCTGGCCGGCTTTCTGGGCGGCTACGCCTCGGGTTCGACCGTCATGGTGGCCACCCAGACCCCCAAGGCCCAGTCGGGCTGGGCCCTGGGCACGCTGTCATCGGCCGTGATGGCAGGCAGCCTGGTCGGCCCGCTGGTGGGCGGCGTGCTGCCCCAGTGGATCGGCATCCGCTGGACCTTCTTTGCCGCCGGGGCCGTGATCTTCGTGGCCTTCATCGCCACCTGCACCCTGATCCGCGAAGACGTGCGCCCAGCGGCTCGGCCCGCCGCCGGCGCCCCCAGCCGCTGGCAGGCCATTCCGGATCGGCGCCCGCTGCTGGCCATGCTGTTCACCGGCATGCTGCTGATGCTGGCCAACATGTCGATCGAGCCCATCATCACCGTCTACGTGGCCACCCTGGTGCCCGACCCGGCCCAAGTCACCCTGCACGCGGGCCTGGTGATGTCAGCCGCCGCCCTGGGCAGCATCCTGTCCGCCTCGCACCTGGGGCGCCTGGCCGACCGGGTGGGCCACTGGAATGTGGTCATCGCCTGCCTGGTGGTGGCGGCCCTGCTGCTGCTGCCCCAGGCCTTCGTCACGGCCACGTGGCAACTGGTGGGGCTGCGCTTTCTCATGGGCCTGTCACTGGGCGGCCTGCTGCCCTGCATCGCCGCGGTGATCCGGCACAACGTGCCCGAAGGCACGGCCGGCCAGATGCTGGGTTACTCCACCTCGGCCCAGTACACGGGACAGGTCACCGGCCCCATGTTGGGCGGCTTGATCGGCGGCCACCTGGGCATGCGCTGGGTGTTCCTGGGCACCAGCGTGCTGTTGGCATGGGGGGCGGTGTGGAACTGGCGCACCCAAGGCCAGGTCCGCCCACCCGTCAAGTGATCGGCAGGGCCTCGCGCAGCAAGCGCGCCAGTTGCTCCACCACCGGCGAAACCGGGGCCTCACCCCGGTAAAGCACCAGGCTGATGTGGGGCAAGGCGGGCAGGCCGCAAGCCGCTGCGTCCAGTCTTTGCACACCGGGCGGGCAACCCAGGGCTGTGCGCACCGTCAACCCGAGCCCCGCCGAACTGGCCGCCCACAGGGCCGACAGGCTGGCGCTGGTAAAGGCATGACGCCAGGCCGTGCCTTGGGCATCCAGGGCCGCCATGGCCATGCGCCGCACCGGGCAGGGTTCGTCCAGCAGCACCAGGGGCAAGGGCTCATCACTGCCCCAGCCAGCCGCATCGGCGCCCCACCAGGCGGGGCGCTCGGCCCCATGGGCATCGACCGGGCCAATCCAGAGCAGCGGCGTCTCCAGCCAGCGCTCGGCCCCTGGCAACCAGGGCTGATCCCCGGTCTCCCAGACCAGGGCCAGGTCCAGCAGGCCCTGGCTCAGCCGCTCGCGCAAGCCAGCGCAACGCATCATGCTGGCCTCGATGCGCACCTGTGGGTGCGCCCGCGCAAAGCGCCCCAGCACCTGGGGCAGCAGCACCTCACCAAACTCCTCCTGCAGGCCCAGACGCACCTGGCCCTGCAGGTTCAAGCCCCGCAAGGCTGCGCCAGCTTCGTCGTTCAGGTCGATCAGGCGCTGTGCATAGGCCAGCAAGGTCTCGCCCGCCTCCGTCAGGGCCAGGCCGCGACCGGCCTTGCGAAACAGCACGGCCTCGGCCTGCGACTCCAGCTTCTTGAGTTGCGCACTCACCGCCGACGTCGAGCGGCCCAGGCGGTCGGCGGCCTTGGCATAGCTGCCCAGGCGCACGCCCGTCACGAAGGTGCGCAGCACGTCCAGGTCAAACAAGGCTTGAGGCATTTGATCGTCCCATTTTTCAAAACAATTGATCCTGAATTTTCTGATTTTCAAAATCATTGTGCCAGCCCACACTGCCGGCCATGTCCTACCTCCTTCCCCTGCCCCAACAAGCCCACCGCCCGCCAAAACACCGATGGAAGGTGCTTGCCGCCGGGGTGGCGGCCAATGCGGCCTTTTCAGTGGCCTTCAGCGGCTTGCCCATGACCGCCGTGCTGCTGCGCCAGGCCTACCAGCTCGACAACGCCTTGCTGGGGCTGATGCTGGGCTTGATGGGCCTGGGCATTGCGCTCAGCGAACTGCCCTGGGGCCTGCTGACCGACCGGCTGGGCGACCGCCCGGTGCTGCTGGCAGGCCTGGGCAGCACGGCGTTGGCCTTGCTCGCTTTGGCCGGCTGGGCCACACCGGGTGCCCCTTTATGGGGGCTGGGTGGCGGTCTGCTGGTCGTGGGTTTGCTGGGGGGCAGCGTCAACGGCGCCAGCGGCCGGGCCGTGATGGGCTGGTTTCCGGCCACCGAGCGTGGCCTGGCCATGAGCCTCCGCCAGACCGCTGTGCCCCTGGGCGGCGGCGTGGGGGCCTTGCTGCTGCCCTGGCTGGCCTGGCATGGCGGATTTGCCTGCCTGTTCGGGGTGCTGGCCGGCCTGTGTGGCGCCGCGGCCCTGTTGTGTGCGGCCTGGGTGCACGAGCCCGCCCCTGGGTCGGCCGGCTCCGCGCCAGCCCCTGCCAGCGCCGGCGCAACCCCCTGTACAGCGCCCCCGGGCGCCCTGCACGACCACCGGGTGTGGCGCCTGGCCACGGGCATCGGCCTGCTGTGCGCACCGCAGTTTGCCGTGATCTCTTTCGGTACCGTCTTCCTGCACGACTTTGGCGGCCTCAGCCTGCCGGCCTGCACCGGGGCCATGGCCCTGGTGCAGGTGGGCGCCATGGGCTTGCGGGTGTGGAGCGGCCGCTGGACCGATCGACAGGGCAACCGCCCGGCCTACCTGCGTGCCTGCGTCGGCGCGGTGATCGCGGTGTTCCTGGGTCTGGCGCTGCTGAGTGCGCTGCAACCGGCCTCGCCGGGCGCCGGCTGGGGGCTGCCGGCCCTGGCGCTTCAACCGCTGCTGGCCGCCTGGCTGGTGTTGGCCGGCCTGGTGGTGTCGGCCTGGCACGGGGTGGCCTATGCCGAACTGGCCACCCTGGCCGGGGCCCGCCAGTCGGGCACGGCACTCGGCCTGGCCAACACCTGGGTGTTTGTCGTGTGCTTTGTCACGCCCAGCGTGCTGCCGGGCCTGCTGCAGTGGCAGGGCTGGCCTGCAGTGTGGCTGGCCGCCAGCATCTGCGCGGCCTTGGCCGGCCCCTTGCTGTTGCGGCCCGGGGCGAGGTTCAGTAATCGTTTTCCGAGAAGCTCAGAAACACGTCCTTGAGCTGATGCTCCCAGGCATGGCGCTGGGCTTCGGTGACAAAGCTGGCCTCGAAACTGTTGCGTGCCAGCGTGTAGGCATGGTGGGCGTCCAGCCCGGTGGCGGCGAAGGTCTGCACGAAGTTGTCGTTCAGGTAACCGCCAAAGTAGGCCGGGTCGTCCGAATTGACGGTGGCCACCAGACCCGCATCGAGCAGTTGGCGCAGGTTGGAACTGGCCAGGTCCGGGAACACGCACAGCTTGACGTTGGAGAAGGGGCACACGGTCAGCGGGATCCGGTCCTGGGCCAGGCGCTGCATCAGGGCCGGGTCTTGCAAGGCCTGTACACCATGGTCGATGCGTTCGACCTTGAGCACATCGAGGGCGCTCCAGATGTAGGCCGGCGGGCCTTCCTCGCCGGCATGGGCGACCAGGCGCAGGCCCAGTTCGCGGCAGCGCGCAAACACGCGGGCAAACTTTTCGGGCGGGTGCCCAAGCTCGCTCGAATCGAGGCCCACGCCGATGAAACGGTCGCGCCAGGGCAAGGCCTGCTCCAGCGTGGCCAGGGCGTCGTCCTCGCTGAGGTGGCGCAGAAAGCACAGAATCAGCGAGGCATCCACCCCCAGCTGGCTGGCCGCATCGGCGCAGGCCCGGTGCAGACCGCCGATCACGGTGGCCATGGGCACGCCGCGGGCCGTGTGGGTCTGCGGGTCAAAGAACAGCTCGGCATGCACGACGTGGTCGGCGGCGGCCCGTTGCAGGTAAGCCCAGGCCATGTCGTAGAAATCCTGCTCTTGCAGCAGCACGCTGGCGCCAGCGTAGTAGATGTCGAGAAAGCTCTGCAGGTTGGTGAAGGCATAAGCCCGGCGCAGGCTTTCGACATCGGCATAGGGCAGGCTCACGCCATTGCGCTGGGCCAGGGCGAAGATCAGCTCAGGCTCGAGCGAGCCCTCGATGTGGATGTGCAGCTCGGCCTTGGGCATGCGACGCAGCAGCTCGGGTAAGCGAGCCGGCGCGATGTGGGGAATCTTGAACATGGGGGCCTTCCGGGAAGTTTGAAGTTTTTTACCACAGCGCCCAGGCGGCAACAGAGCGTTTTCCCGCCCTGCCACCCAGGCACCTGCGCTGGCTTTGCGCTGGGTCAGATCACGCCGAAGCGCACCCCACGGCGGGCCAGCATGCGGCGATAGGCCACCGACACGCGGTCAGTGGCGGCATGGCGCTCAGCCTGCAGGTCCAGCGGCAGCCGCTTGGGGGTCTGCGATTCGAGCACCGGCTGATCCTGGGTGAAGATGGTGTGCTGAAAAGCCGCCAGCTTCTCATCGGGCGAATCGAAGTCGGCCACCGCCAGACGGAACCAGACCCGGCTGGACTCAGGCGTGACGGGGCAGATGTAGAGCGCAATCGACTCACGCCACCCGGCCACTGTCGTGGTCCCGGCCTCGGGCACCTTGGTCAGCAACGCGCAATAGGGGTCGGTCACCTCGTAGCTGTATTCCACCTGAGCCGGCGCGGTGGAATGCAGGTTGGACTGGGGCTGCCAGGCTTTGCAGCCCGTGGCACGCAGGCCGCGGTCGGTGTCGTGCACCTCGTAGGCATCGATCTCGGGCCGTGCGCGCAGGCCCAGCCAGCCCTCGTGCACAAATGAGAAATGCGCCATGTCCAGGAAGTTCTCGACGATGCGTGGGGCGCTGGCCGCCACGTCGTAGGGCCCGCAGTTCATCTTGCGCAGGCCCGCATCGGCTTCGGCCTCGAACGGGGGCAGGCCTGGGTCGTCTCCCGAGCTGTCAAGCCGCACCCAGACCAGGCCATGGGCTTCGCGGCAGGCATGGATGGTGGCGCAGTGCGAGGCCGGCGGGGTGAACTCAGGCAGGGCCGGCACTTGCACACAGCGCCCGCCTGACTCGAACTGCCAGCCGTGGTAGGGGCATTCCAGCCGACCATCGCGCACCTGCCCGAGCGACAAGCGGGCCCCCCGATGCGGACAGCGATCCGTCCAGGCCTGCAGCGTGCCATCAGCGGCCCGCCACAACACCAGCGATTGCTCCAACAGCGTCACCGCCACCGGGCCGGCCTGCACCACGCTGGTCAGTGCCACCGGGTGCCAAAGTGTCTTTTCCATTGCAACTCCAGAACTTTTCAACGCCCCAATCAAAAAGAGCTGCCCAGGGGCAGCTCTTGAGACCCCGGGGCGCTCACCCCGGGAGGCTTGGGCTTACTTCTTGTCGCCGCCGGGCACCTTGCCTTCCACGCCCTTGACGTAGAAGTTGATGCCACCGAGGAACTTGTCGTCGGCCACTTCGTCCTTCTTCAGCAGTTCCTTGCCGGCCTGGTCCTTGATCGGGCCCTTCCAGATCGCGAAGCTGCCGTCGGTCAGGCCCTTCTTGATCTCTTCGATCTTGGCCTTGGTTTCAGCGGGCACGTCTTCGGCAATCGACACCAGGTCGATCGCGCCTTCCTTCACACCCCACCAGCTCTGACCGGTTTCCCACTTGCCTTCGAGCACGTCCTTGGTGGCCTTGATGTAGTACGGGCCCCAGTTGATGATCGACGAAGCCAGGTGGGCCTTGGGGCCGTAGGCGGTCATGTCGGAATCCCAGCCGAAGGCGCGCTTGCCTTTTTCTTCGGCGGTCTTGAGCACGGCCGGCGAGTCGGTGTTCTGGAACAGGATGTCGGCGCCGCCGTTGATCAGGGCGGTGGCGGCTTCGGTTTCCTTGGGCGGGCTGAACCACTCGTTGACCCACACCACCTTGGTCTTGATCTTCGGGTTCACGCTCTGGGCACCCAGGGTGAAGCTGTTGATGTTGCGGATCACTTCAGGGATCGGCACCGAGCCCACCACGCCCAGCGTGTTGGTCTTGGTCATGGCGCCGGCGATCACGCCAGCCATGTAGGCGCCTTCGTAGGTGCGGCTGTCGTAGGTGCGCATGTTGGGCGCGGTCTTGTAGCCGGTGGCATGTTCAAACTTGACGTCCGGGGTATCGGCGGCCACCTTGAGCATGGTTTCCATGTAGCCAAAGGTGGTGCCGAAGATCAGCTTGTTGCCCTGGCCGGCCATGTCGCGCAACACGCGCTCGGCGTCGGCCGATTCAGGCACGCTTTCCACGAACGAGGTCTGGACCTTGTCACCGAATTCTTTTTCGAGCGCCTTGCGGCCGTTGTCATGGGCAAAGGACCAGCCGCCGTCACCCACCGGGCCGACGTAGGCGAAGGCGATCTTCAGCGGCTCGGGCTTGGGAGCCGGTGCTGCGGCCGGAGCCGGTGCGGGCGCCGGTGCCGGTTCTTCCTTCTTGCCGCAACCCACCAGGGCCGCTGCGGCAACCGCAGACAGGGCGGCTACCTTGAGCAGGGAGCGTTTGTTCAGGTCAGTCATGTCTAATCCTTGTTGAGGTCGGTGACGAGGGTTGAAAAATTGATTATCCAGTCAGGAAAAACAAAACAGCAAGACCTTTGTCCCGGCCTCAAGCACCGGGATAAAAAGGTTTGCCCAGCGATGCCGGCATGTTCACGCGGATCCAGACCGGGTTGCGCGAGATCAGGGCCAGCACCACCACGGTGGCGAGATAGGGCAGCATGCTCAGGATCTGGCTGGGCACGTTGACCCCCACCCCCTGCAGATGAAACTGCAGCATGGTGACGCCACCGAACAGATAAGCCCCAAGCAACACCCGTGCCGGGCGCCAGGTGGCGAAGGTGGTCAGGGCCAGGGCGATCCAGCCGCGGCCGGCCACCATGCCCTCCACCCACAGCGGGGTGTAGGAGATCGAGATGAAGGCGCCGGCCAGACCGCACAGCGCCCCGCCCACCACCACCGCGCCCAGCCGGATGCGCCGCACCGGGTAACCCAGCGCGTGGGCTGACTCGGGCGACTCGCCCACCGAGCGCAACACCAGGCCGGCGCGCGAGCGGTACAGGAACCAGCTCAGGGCCAGCATCATTGCGATGGCCCCATAAACCAGCGGGTGCTGACGGAACAGGGCCTGGCCCAGCAGCGGGATGTCACCCAGCAGCGGAATCGAGAACTGCGGCCGCTCGGGCAGCTTGGCCTGCACGTAGTTGATGCCGGCAAAAGCCGAAAAGCCCACGCCGAACAGGCTCAGGGCCAGGCCGGTGGCATATTGATTGGTGTTGAGCCAGATCACCAGCACACCGAACAGCGCCGCCAGCAAGGCCCCTGCGCCCATGCCGGCGGCAAAGCCCAGCCAGTCGCTGCCGGTGTGCGACACGGTGGCAAAACCGGCGATGGCCGCGCACAGCATCAGGCCCTCGGCGCCCAGGTTGACGATGCCGGCCTTTTCGTTGATCAGCAGGCCCAGGGCCGCAATGGCCAGCACGGTGCCCGCATTCAGCGTGGCCCCCAGAAGCAATGCATAGGACTCCATCAGCGGGCCCCTCCTGTGGAACGCGTGGTGACAAAACGGACCCGGTACGCAATCAGCGTGTCACAAGCCAGCAAAGAGAACAGCAGCAAACCCTGGAACACGCCGGTGAGCGACTTGGGCAGGCCCAGGCGCGACTGCGCCAGCTCGCCACCGATGTAGAACATGCTCATCAAGATGGCCGAGAACACCATGCCCACCGGGTGCAGGCGCCCCACATAGGCCACGATGATGGCGGCAAAGCCGTAGCCCGCCGGCACATAGGGCGTGAGCTGACCGATCGGGCCCGCCACTTCCAGGGCTCCGGCTAGGCCGGCCGCGCCACCCGACACCAGCAACGCCAGCCACAGGGCCTTGCGGGACGAAAAACCCGCGTAGCGCGCCGCGGCCGGGGCCAAGCCGCCCACCTGCTGGGCAAAGCCCGCCTTGGTGCGGAACAGAAACACCCACAGCGCCGCCGAGCCGGCCAAGGCGATCAGCAGCCCCACGCTGACGCGTGAGCCTTTCATGAGGCGCGGGATCTGGGTCGCCGCGTCAAACATGCGGGTCTGCGGAAAGTTGTAGCCTGCCGGGTCTTTCCAGGGGCCAAACACGAGGTAACTGAGCAGTTGCACCGCCACGTACACCAGCATCAGGCTGACCAGGATCTCGCTGGCATTGAAGCGGTCACGCAGCAGGGCCGTGATGCCGGCCCACACCATGCCGCCCACCACGCCGGCCAGCAGGATGGGGACGATGATCCAGCTGCCCGTGCCCTTGTCGGCCAGCAGCGCGACGCCGCCCGCGGCCAGGGCCCCGATCACAAACTGGCCCTCGGCCCCGATGTTCCAGACGTTGGAGCGGTAGCACACCGCCAGGCCCAGGGCGATCAGCAGCAGCGGCGTGGCCTTGACCATCAGCTCGCCGATGGCATAGGCGCTTTTCAGCGGCTCCCAGAAGAACACCTGCAGCCCACGCAGCGGGTCTTTGCCCAGCAGCATGAACAAAGCCACGCCGATCAGCACGGTGATGGCCAGGGCCAACAAGGGCGAGCCCAGGCCCCACCAGCGCGAGGCCTGCGGCCGGGGTTCAAGCTTGAACATGGCTCACCTCCGCTGCGGCGCCGTCGGCCTGGTCCAGTTCGGCCAGGTGGGCCTGCACGTCTTCATTCCAGAGTCCGCTCATCCATTCGCCTATCTTTTCCACTGTGGCCTGGGTGCGCGCCACCGAGGGCGACAGACGGCCCTTGGCGATCACATGCAGGCGGTCACTGATCTCAAACAACTCGTCCAGCTCTTCGCTCACCACCAGCACCGCGCAGCCGGCATCGCGCAGGGCCAGGATCTCGCCACGGATCTGGGCCGCAGCCCCCACATCCACCCCCCAGGTGGGTTGCGAGACGATCAGCAGCCGGGGCTTGGCGTCGATCTCGCGCCCCACGATGAACTTCTGCAGATTGCCGCCCGACAGCGACTTGGCCGCCGCCTGGGGCCCACCGGCCTTGACGTTGAAGCGACGGATGATGTCGGCCGCCTGCGCCTCCAGCGCCCCCAGCTTCAGCCAGCCGCCACGGCCCACGGCATCGTTGCGGGTCAGCAGCAGGTTGTGCGCCAGGCCCATGGTGGGCACGGCCCCGCGGCCCAGGCGCTCCTCGGGCACAAAATGCAGGCCCAGCGCGCGACGGCGCTGGGGCGGCAACTGGCCGGCCGCCTGGCCGGCGACGGTGATGGAGGCCGGCGCGGCGCGCGTGTCTTCGCCCGAAAGGGCGTACAGCAACTCCTGTTGGCCATTGCCCGAGACGCCGGCAATGCCCACCACCTCACCCGCACGCACGTCGAGGTTCACGTCGATCAGGTCGACCCCAAACTGGTCCTGGCGCGGCAGCGACAGGCCCGACACCCCCAGCACCGTGGCCCCCAGCTTGGCGGGACGGTGCTCCAGGGCCGGTGGCTCGGCCCCGATCATCAGGCGCGACAGCGAGGCGTTCGACTCTTCCGCCGGCTTGCAAACCCCGGTCACCTTGCCGCCACGCAGCACGGTGCAGGCCGTGCAGAGTTCACGGATCTCATGCAGCTTGTGGCTGATGTAGAGGATGCTGCAGCCTTCGGCCGCCAGTTTCTTGAGCACCACAAACAGCTTCTCGACCGCTTGCGGGGTCAGCACCGAGGTGGGTTCGTCCAGGATCAGCAGTTTGGGGTCGGTCAGCAGGGCGCGGATGATCTCCACCCGCTGCATCTCGCCCACCGACAGGGTGTGCACCGGGCGGCTGGGGTCGATGTCCAGCCCGTATTCAGAGGCCTTCTGGGTGATGCGGCGCGTCACTTCAGCCAGCTTGAAGTGCTTGTCCAGGCCCAGCCACACGTTTTCGGCCACGGTCAGGGTGTCGAACAGGCTGAAATGCTGGAACACCATGCTGATGCCCAGGGCCCGAGCCTCCTGCGGGTTGCGCACGTTCACGGGCTGCCCATTGAACAGCACCGAGCCCTCATCGGGCTTGACCGAGCCGTAGATGATTTTCATCAGGGTCGACTTGCCGGCCCCGTTCTCACCCAGCACGGCATGGGTTTCGCCAGGCAGCACGGTCAACGAGACCCCGCTGTTGGCCACCACCGAGGGGTAGCGCTTGGTGATGCCCTGCAGCACCAGACGGGCGCTGGGCGGGGGGGAAGCGTGCGTGTTCATGCCGCGGATTTTCTCAAAGTTTGGCGGGTCACAAGGGGCTCCTGTGGGGGATGGGTTGCTATTCTTTTCGAAGCGAGGCGGCCACTGACTTGACCCGGTCGCGCAGCCAGGCCGCCGCCACCGAGGTGTGCGTGCGTTCGTGCCAGAGCTGGTAATACATCAGCCGCGGAAAAGACACCGGGCAGGGCAGGATGCGCAGCGGGTAGCGGTCCACAAAGCGCTCGCAGAATTGGCGGCCCGTGGTCAGCACCAGCAGGCTCGAGGCCACCATGGCCGGGATCAGGCTGAAATGCGCACAGCGCGCCGTGATCTGGCGCTGGATGCCCAGGGTGTCGAGGTGATCGTCGATCACGCCCCGCGCACCGGGGTGGGTGGGCGTGGGGGCAATGTGTTCAGAGGCCAGCCAGGCCGCCTGGTCCCAACCCCGGCGCACCGCCGGGTGCTCGGCCGCCACCAGGCACACCACCTCGTCGCCGAACAGGCGGCCCATGTGCAGGTCGTCGGGCGGTTTGGGCCAGTTGCCGATCACCACATCGAGCTGGCCCTGGGCCAGGTGGGCGTGGTAGTGGGTATCGGCCGACAGCGGATGGATCTCGATCTGGCAGAACGGCGCCTGCACCTTGATCTGCGACACCAACTGAGGCAGGAACAGCGGATCGAGGTAATCGCTCGCGGCCACCCGGAAGGTGTTGCTCGCCGTGCGCGGGTCAAAGCCACGCACATCGGTGAACAGCACCTCGGCCGCCCGCAGGATGCTGGCAGCCGGCTCCACCATGCGCAGGCCGGCGTCGGTGGGTGTCATGCCCGAACCCGAGCGCACCAGCAGCGGATCATCGGCCAGATCACGCAGGCGCTTCAGCGCCGCCGAGACGGCGGGCTGGTGCATGCCCAGACGGATGGCGGCGCGAGAAACGCTGCGTTCGGTTAACACGGTGTGCAAGACCCTTATCAAGTGGAGGTCTATCTTGTCGAAAAGGGCTTGGTCTCTCATAGCAGGGGCTGCATTCTTGTCATACGTCAACGCTTATGCTGGCGACCGTGGCTCGCCCTACCCTCTGAACCAGACGGCAGTCACCCAGGGGATTTCCCCAGGCCGCCAAACACCACTCCAGGGATCACACACCACCCATGCAACACAGACCGATTCGCTTTCTGCGCCGTGGCCAGCTTGTCTCGCTGGGCAATGTAACACCCACTCACACCCTGCTGGAACTGCTCAGGGAAGACCTGCACTGCACGGGCACCAAGGAAGGCTGCGGCGAAGGCGATTGCGGCGCCTGCACCGTGGTGCTGGGCGAGCTGGACCCAGCGCAAGGCCCTGATGCAATCAAATACCGTGCCATCAACAGCTGCATCCGCCTGGCCCACTCGATCGACGGCATGGCGCTCTGGACCGCCGAGGACCTGGCACAGGACCCACTGATCCAGCCCGAGGCCCCGGCCGGCGATGAGCCCCCCACCGACAACGCCTTGCATCCGGTGCAGCAGGCCCTGGTGCAGTGCCACGGCTCGCAATGCGGCTTCTGCACCCCAGGCTTCGTGATGAGCCTGTTCGGCCTGTACCAGAACCAGGTCTGCCAGCAGGGCCAGCCCGTCAGCCGGGCCCAGGCCGTGGAGGCGCTGTCGGGCAATCTGTGCCGCTGCACCGGCTACCGCCCGATCTTCGATGCCGCCGAGAGCATGGCCGACCTGCCGCGCCGGCGCGTGGATGAGGCGGCGCTGGCACGCCAGTTGCGCGCGCTGCAAGCAGAACCGACCCGCGGCGACGACGCCCCCACCTACCTGGCCCCCACGTCATTGCAGGCCTTGTTGCAAGCGCGCCAGGCGCACCCGCAGGCCCAGGTGGTGGCCGGCTGCACCGATGTGGGGCTGTGGGTGACCAAACAGCACCGCCTGTTCGAGCAGGTGCTGGACGTGACCCGCGCGGCCGAGCTGCGACGCGTCGAGCCCTACCCACACCACATCGCCATCGGTGCGGCCGTGCCGCTGGCCGATGCCTTTGCCGCGCTGGAGGCCGACCGCCCCGGCCTGCATGGCTTTGCCGCCCGCTTCGCCGGCCTGCCGGTGCGCAACTCGGGCACCCTGGGCGGTAATGTGGCCAACGGCTCGCCCATCGGCGACTCGATGCCGCTGCTGATCGCCCTGGGCGCCAACGTGGTGCTGATGCGCTGGGAGCCGGCCCAGGGCAGGCGCCCGGGCCGCATCGTGCACCGCGAAATGCCGCTCGAATCGCTCTACACCGGCTACCGCCAGAACGTGATGCGCCCCGACGAACTGCTGGCCTGGATCAAGGTGCCCCGGCCCCGACCCGGCGAGTTGCTGCGCGCCTACAAGATCTCCAAACGGCAGGACGATGACATCTCGGCCGTCTGCCTCGTGCTGCGGCTGCACCTGGCCCATGGTGAGGCCGGTAGCGTGGTGCAAAGTGCCTCTGTCGGCGTGGGCGGCGTGGCCGCCACCCCGATGCGGGCAAGCGCCACCGAGGCCGCGCTGAACGGCCAGCCCTGGACCGAAGCCACCGTGGCCGCGGCCACCGAGGTGCTGCGCGGCGAGTTCTCGCCCATCTCCGACATGCGCGCCAGCAGTGCCTACCGCCGCGAGGTGCTGGGCAACCTGCTGCGCCGCCTGTGGCTGGACAGCCAGGGCCTGCAGACCGTGGAGCTGCAGCGCCTGGACCCGGCCGCCCTAGACTCCCTGCCCCCCCTGCCTGATTCCGTGACCCCGAAGGAGGCCGCATGAACGCCCGCCCCCACGTCCCCCCCCACACAGCGCCCCAGACACTGGCCGCCGGCCGATCCCAGCAACACGAAAGCGCTGCCGCCCAAGTGGCCGGTGCCGCCACCTACATCGACGACCTGCCCGAGGTGCGCGGCACCCTGCACGCCGCGCCCATCCTGTCGCCCGTGGCCCATGGCCGCCTGCGCGGGCTGGACACCCGCGCCGCCCTGGCCGTGCCCGGCGTGCACGACGTGATCGTGTCGGCCGATGTGCCCGGCGACAAGCTGCTGGCGGCCTTTGCCCACGACGAGCCGGTGTTCGCCTTCGACACCGTGCAGCACGTGGGCCAGGTGATCGGTCTGGTGGTGGCCGACAGCGTGATGGCGGCCCGCCGCGCCGCCCGCCTGGTGAAGGCCGACATCGAGGCCCTGCCCGCAGTGCTGACGCCGCGCGCCGCGCACGCGGCCAAGCGCTATGTGTTGCCCCCGGTCACGGTGCGCCGCGGCGAGCCCGAGGCGGCCCTGCAAGGCGCCCTGCACACCCTGAGCGGCAGCCTCGAAGTGGGCGGGCAAGAGCACTTCTACCTGGAAGGCCAGATCGCCTACGCCCTGCCGCTGGAACAGCACCAGTGGTGGATCTACTCCAGCACCCAGCACCCCGGCGAGGTGCAACACTGGGTGGCCCACGCCCTGGGCCTGGCCAACCACGATGTGCGGGTCGAATGCCGGCGCATGGGCGGGGGCTTTGGCGGCAAAGAGACCCAGGCCGGCCATCTGGCGGTGTGGGCCGCGGTGGCCGCCAACAAGCTCAAGCGCCCGGTCAAGCTGCGCCTGGACCGCGATGACGACTTCATGGTCACCGGCAAGCGCCACCCCTTTGCCTACGACTACACGGTGGGCTTTGACGAGCGCGGCCGCCTGTGCGGCCTCCAGCTGCAGATGCTGGCCAACTGCGGCTTCAGCGCCGACCTCAGCGGGCCGGTGGCTGACCGCGCCATCTTCCATGCCGACAACGCCTACTTTCTCGAGGACGTCGAGATCGTCTCGTACCGTTGCAAGACCAACACCCAAAGCCACACCGCGTTCCGCGGCTTCGGCGGCCCGCAGGGCGTGATCGTGATCGAGAGCATCCTGGGCGACATCGCGCGCCACCTGGGGCTGGACCCGCTCGATGTGCGGCGCGCCAATCTTTACGGCATCGACGAACGCAACGTCACCCACTACCAGATGACGGTCGAGGACAACATCCTTGACCCGCTGATGAGCCGCCTGGAACAGACCGCCCGGTACCGCGAGCGCCGCCAGGCGATCGCCGCCTGGAACGCCCGCGAGCCGGTGCTCAAGCGTGGGCTGGCCATCACGCCGGTGAAGTTCGGCATCTCCTTCACCGCCACCCTGTTCAACCAGGCCGGAGCCCTGGTGCACGTGTACACCGACGGCAGCGTGCTGGTGAACCACGGCGGCACCGAAATGGGGCAAGGACTGCACACCAAAGTGGCGCAGATCGTGGCCGATGAACTGGGGGTGCGCTTCGAGACGGTGCGGGTGAGCGCCAGCGACACCGCCAAGGTGCCCAACGCCAGCGCCACCGCGGCCAGCAGCGGGACTGACCTGAATGGTCGGGCGGCCCAGTTCGCGGCCCGCCACGTGCGCGACAACCTGGCCAGCTTCGTCTGCGGGCTGGACGGCTGTGGCGCCGGGGCCATCCGCTTCATCGACGGGCAGGTGATCTCGCCCGTGGCCACCCGGCGTTTCGAGGATGTGGTGCAGATGGCCTATGCCAACCGCATCCAGCTGTGGAGCGACGGTTTCTACCGCACCCCCAAGATCCACTACGACAAGACCACGCTCACCGGGCGGCCCTTCTATTACTTCAGCTATGGCGCGGCTTGCACCGAGGTGGCCATCGACACCCTGACCGGCGAAAGCCGGGTGCTGAAGGTGGACATCCTGCACGACGTGGGCCACAGCATCAACCCGGCCATCGACATCGGCCAGATCGAGGGCGGCTTTGTGCAGGGCATGGGCTGGCTGACCACCGAGGAACTGGTCTGGAACGACAAGGGCCACCTGGCCACCCACGCCCCCAGCACCTACAAGATCCCGGCCACCGGCGACATCCCGGCGCACTTCAAGGTGGACCTGTGGCCCGAACCCAACCGCGAAGACAACGTGCTGGGCAGCAAGGCCGTGGGCGAGCCCCCGTTCATGCTGGCCGTCAGTGTGTTCGAGGCGCTGAAGGACGCCCTGGCCCAGGCGCGCAGCCTGGCGGGGCGCCCGGGCCCGGTGCAACTGGAGGCCCCGGCCACGGCAGAGCATGTGTTGCAGGCGCTGAACCTGCCTTGAAAATGCCAGGTGAGATCGACACAGGCATGGGCCTGTCAGGCCATGCAGAGACTCAGCCGCTCACCACCGACTGACTCGCCCGGGTGATCACCACCTGGTTGCGCCCGGCGCGCTTGGCCTGGTAACAGGCCATGTCGGCGGCGTGCAGCACGGCGGCCACATCGGGGTACTGCGGGCCCAATTCGATCAGGCCGACACTGCAGCCGATCGCGTGGGCCTGGGGGCCCTGGTCGATGGGCAGATCAGCAGGCAGGTTGACAGACAGCTCAATCGGCAAGGCCTCGATGTGGCTGCGCAAGGCCTCCGCAATCTGGCTGGCGCGCTCCAGTGTGCAGCCCGGCAGCAGCAAGGCAAATTCGTCTCCGCCCAGGCGCCCCACCGTGTCGGTCTGGCGCACCAGGCCTTCCATGGTCCGGGCCACCTGGCGCAGCACCTGGTCGCCAGCCGCGTGACCGGCCTGGTCGTTGACGGCCTTGAAATGGTCCAGGTCGACAAACAGCACGCAGCCACCGGTCTCACCCGCGTCGTCTCGCGAGGGGGCCGCCGACCCGGCCTGCGCCGGGCGCTGCAATTGCAATTGCAATTGCAATTGCAATTGCAGCCGGTGCTCCAGTTCCCGCCGGTTCACCAGACCGGTCAGGCTGTCGTGGCTGGCGCTCCAGGACAGGGCACGCCGCGCCTCGCGTTCGGCGGTGATGTCGTCAAAGATCCAGATCGTGCCGCCCTCGGGGTCGCCCGGCACCACGCCACGGCCCAGCATGTGCACCCAGAAGTCATGCCCGTCCTTGCGTCGGAACATCAGCTCACCATCAAAAAAGCCCTGGCCACCAAATTGCTCGCGCACCTGGCGGCCCAGTTCCTCGTAAGCCGCTTCGGTGGGGTACAGCACCCGGGCCGGCTGGCCATGCAGCTCGCCCGGTGCATAGCCCATCATGGCGCTGGCCCGATGACTCAACAGCTCCAGCGTGCGATGACGGGTCACCACGATGCCCACCGAGGCATGCTCCAGGATGGCCTCCAACTGCCCCACCATCACCCGCAGGCTTTGTTGTTCACGCTCTTGCGCCATGGCCACCTGGCGCAACATGGACACCAGCTCGCCCAACTCGCCACCCACTTGGGGCCAATTGCTCTTGGCCGGCACCGAGCGGTCCAGCACCTGGTGCATGCGCTGCAACACCTCACTGATGGGTCGCGTCAGCCACAGGATCAGCCAGCCGCCCAGGGCAGCGCATGCCAGGGCCACGCCCGCCGTCAGCCACCAGGCCCAGCGCCCCACCTCCTGGTAAGGGGCCAGCGCCTGCTGCAGGGGCGTGACACGGGCCACGGCCCACGGGGCCACCGACAGGCCGGCCAGGCTGCTCAGGTGCTGGGCATCGCGCTGGCTCAAGGCTTCGGGCGCCATCCCGCTGCCCTGCGTTTCCCAGCGCGGCAACAGCGCCTCCAAACCCGGTTCATCATGGGCCTGGCCCAGCAGGCGTGACGGGCTGGGATGGGACAGCAGCACCCCTTGCGCGTTGAAGACCATCACCGACATGCCCGCCAGCGAGGCCCGGGTGAGTTGGGGCGGCAAGAGCTGGGAGGAATACAGCGACACCCCGCCCACCAGCACCGACTGGATCTGGCCCGCGCCATTCTTCAAGGGCTGGGCCAGCAACACCAACGGCTTCTCTTCAGGCCAGCGCCCCACGGGGGCCCACACATGGGCCTGCCCGTCTGCCAGGGCTTGCAGGCGGACCTGCTCGACCGCAGAGTCCAGCAACCGGGGCAGCGACGGGGCCTGCGCATGGCGCAGCAGCGGCACCCCATCGGCACGGGCGAGGTCCAGAAAATCGAACACAGAAAAGGCCTGGCGCTGTTGTGCCCAGGCCGTGGGCAGGCTGCCGGGGTGCTGCAGGCGCTCAGGGCTAACGTCTTGGCCGAGTTGCAGCAGCAAGGCCTCGATGTGCTGCAAACGGGCATCGAGCAGGGCCGCCTGCAATTGCACTTCCTGCGCCTGCTGGCGGCCGGCGCTGCCCAAGGCCTCGTGTTCGCTGGCCTGAAGGATGAAGAAAACGGACACCGCGCTGGCCAGCCAGCCCGACAGCACGGCCACCACCACCACGCGCAGCTTGAGTGTGTCGGTGGCCCGATGCAGCCCCGTGCCCAGGCGCCGTGCCCAGCGTGTCCAGGTCACGACCGCACGCTCCGGTCCACCACAGCGACTGTCTTGACACACATCCAACAGCGATCGGGACAAGACACCAGCAAGAAGAGCTTCCGCATTTGTAACAAAGCGTCAACTATACGGAGTTGTGCGCAACACGACCAGACAGTCTAGGGACAACCCCTAGCGATCCACCGGCCCGCAGCCGGCGAGCACTCAACCGCCCGCCAGGCTTTGCAGACCGCCGGGATCCAGCAAGGTCAGGTTGCGCCCGGAACCGGCGATCAGGCTGCGCTCGCGCAGGTGGCGCAGCACCCGCGACAAGGTTTCAGGGGCAATGCCCAGTTCGGCCGCGATCAGGCGCTTGCGCTGGTTCAACAGCACGTTCACCACGCCCTGGCTGGCCTGCTCGGCATGGTTGAGCAACCAGCGCGCACAACGCGCTTCGGCGTCCATGGCCAGGCGGCTCACCGCCAGTTCAGTCTGCTGGCGCTGGGAGCGCGACACATCCTGCAGCAGCTTGCGGGCGGGCGGGGCCAAGGTGGCCAAGGTGCGTTGAAAGGCCGGCAGCGGCATGCGGCGAACGATGACCGGTGTGTCGCTCATGGCGTCCACCACCTCGGGCAGCCCCAGCACGGCCGAAGCGGCCTCCAGCCAGAACGGCCCTTCGACCACGCCCAGTTGATGGCTCATTTCAGTGCCGTCGTACAGGCCGAGCACCACGCGACCTGAATCAACAAAGTGCACCCAGGGTGAGGTGGTCTGGCGTGCGAGCAAGACCTGACCCGGAGGGACAACCTCGTGTTCGAGGGACAAACCGAAATACTCAGAGGGCAACATGGGGACGACTTTGCCCGAGCCGCCTGCGCCCGATATTGAGGCATGTCAAAGGGGCTGACTGCGCCACAGCCCGCCGTCGCACGGGCTTGATCAGACTCCGTGCCTGGCCAGGGGCTCAGCACGCGCTGAAGCGGCAGAGCCTGCTCATGATCTCGCACGGGCCCCTGGGAGATCGTGAACAGGCGCTCAGCCCCCCAACCGGGCCAGCGCCGCCACGCGCTCCACCTGGCGGGTGGAGACCAGGATGGCCCCCTCCGGGTTGCGCAACATCGCCTGCCCCAGGCGCTGTGCCACAGACAGGCCTGCCGCGCCAGGATCGGCCAGGTAGCCATAGGTGAGCTGCAGGGGGCGCCCCGCCGCCAGCACCGTATCGGCCTGGTGCTGCGACAGGCTGTCGCGCACCTGAACCACCGGGCACAAGACCCCATGGGTGGCCAACATGGCGGCGACGGCCGGCGCCTCACCCGCCACGCCCCAGGCGCCGATCTGCCCTTGGGACTGCAGGCCTTGCAAGAACTTCAGCCATTCATCGCAGGCGATCTGGCCAGCCACCGGTTCGTGCAGCAACAGCAATTCGACCCGCTCACGGCGCAAGCGGCGCAGGCTGGCTTCAAAGCTGCGCCGGGCCCGCTGTACCGAGCCGTCGACCACGGCGCGGTTCAGCACGGGCAACACCTTGCCCAGCAACTTGCGGGCATACAGGTCGGGAACGGTGGCCCGGGCGCCGGCCGGCGCGTACAGGCCCACCTTGGTGGTCAGCGTGATGCGTCGCGCCAGCTCGCCAGGCAAGGCGCCCAGCGACGCCTCGGCCACGCCATTGCCGTACATCGGCGAGGTGTCGAAATGGCTGAAGCCCGCCTCGATGGCCGCCCGCAGCAAGGCCTGCCGGTCGGCTTCACGGGCCCGATGGTGCAGGCTGGCCGTTCCGAACACCAGGCGGCTGAGCCGCAGAGGGGTGCCGGGCAAGGTGATCTGGCGCATGGGTGCTGTCCTGTCTGAAACCGCCTGGGCGGAGAAGGTCGGTGAGGTCGCGGCAGGGGCTTGCTGCAGGTCGCCCAGGTGGCTGGCCAGGCGCAGGCCCAGGGCCACCGCCAGCAAGGTGGGATTGGCTTCGCCCGAGGTGGAGAACACGCTGCTGGAGGCGATGTACAGGTTGTCCACCCCGTGCACCCGGGCATTGCCGTCCACCACGCCCTGGGCGGGATCGGCGCTCATGCGGGTAGACCCGATCTGGTGGAAGCCATCGGACGCCTGCTCGAACACATGGGCCGCACGCTCAGCCTCGGGGCGTTCGTAGGCCAGATGCCCCAGGCCGGCCGCCCGCAAATCCTGGTCGAGCAAGGCATGGGCGTGCAGCACGGAGTCGATGTCTTGCGGTTGGTAGCGGAAATCGATCTTGAGATCGCCCTGGTCGTTTTGCAACGTGACACGGCTGTCGGCATGGGGCACCTGCTCGGCGTGGTAATCCAGGGCGTAGGTACCGCCGGCGTTGCGCAACACAAACCCCGGCTTGCGCACCGCAGACAGGTAGCGGTGGCGCAGGATGTCGATCACGTCCAGGGCGGCCCGCCAGGGCCGGCGCGCGATGTTCAGGCCGTGGGCCAGCCAGCGGTAGGGCGGAGGACCGATGTGCTTGAGGCGCATGGCCTCGGCCACCAGACGGCGGCCGATGGGCGCGATTGCCAGCCCCATGAACACCGCCGACAGCGTGGGGTTGCGGTGGCTCGCGTCGTAGAACGGCGGGTTGTCGATGTAGAACGAGGTGTTGAGCAGGCCTTGTTCGCGCTGGGTGGCGGCGCTGGGGGTCAGGCGCCGGCGCACATAGGTGCCGCAGGCATCGCGGCTGAAGTCCAGCCAGCGCACATCTTGCGGCCGCGTCAGGACCAGGCGGGCAATGCTGCCCATGATGTGCCCCATGTAATACCGCCCAAGCGGCCCTTCGGGCCCGCCAAACAGCGCCGGCTGCTGGCGCTGCGCCTGCAGCAGCAGGCGGGTCACCCCCAGCGCCCCGCCCGCCAGCACAAAACGGCGGGCGCGCACGCAGAGGGCCTGCCCCTGGTGGCTGGCCCGAATGCTCTCGAGGTGCTCACCGCAGGGGCTGAAGCCCAGCGCCTCCACCCGGGCGTCGAACAGCAGGTCCAGACCGGGCACCGCGAGGGCCTGCTGGCCCAGGCTGCCGATCAGGCGCGGTTGATGGGACCAGCGCTCCAACTGGGTCAACTCGAAGCGGGACAGCTGACGCACCGGGCCCTGGGCCTCGGGTGGCAAAGGGCGTCGAAACTCCGACGAGCCGCAATCCACACAACGCGCCGCCGCCTCGTACCAGGGCTGGACGTCCGCCCAGCTCAAAGGCCAGGCCACCCCGGGTACCTGGGCACGCGGTTCGAAGTCATGGGCCTCGAAGGGCACGCAGCGGCCGCCCCAAAGCCAGGTGGTGCCGGCCAGGCCGGTGTGGGTGGCCAGCGCCAGCGGGGCATGGTGCTGCGGCCGCACCAGGCTGGAGCCGCTCCAGTCGGGCGCCGACTGGGCAGGGTCCTGACGGCCGGCCTCAAGCACCAGCACACGCAGGCCGCGCGCCTGGGCAGCCAGGGCCAGCGACAGCCCCACAGGCCCGGCCCCCACCACACACAGGTCATAGGCATCGGCCTCACTCGGGGGCTGTTGCAGCACGCTCATGATCGCCCCGGGCTCAGTGACGGGTGTCGGGCTGACGCAGCACGAAGCGCTTGAGGCGCTGCATCTGCCACTCCCGCAGGTAGCGGCGGAATTCGGGGTTCTCGTAGCGCGGCAGGCCCTTCAGCGCGGACCAGAAGTAGCTGAAGATCATCAGCAGGCCACCGATCACCACCGGCTTCTCGCGCATGCGGTTCAGGCCGGCCGCGATCGCATACAGCGGGTGATAGCCCATGTACCAGTTGCCCCGGCCCCAGCGCAGGCGCCCTTCGTAGATGTGTTTGTCCGACGAGCCCATGATGCGGTGGTGCCACAGCCAGGCCTGGGGGTCGTAGAAGGACTCGGTCTCCCAGCCTTTCATCCAGGCCATGTGCACATCGATGCCATCCCAGGACAGGTGCTGCACAAACCCCCCGATGGCCTCGAAGGCCTCGCGGCGGTACAGCTTGAACTGGCCTGCCACCTGCTCGGCAATGTGACTTTCCTCGATGTAGCGGCCCTGCTCGAAACGAAACACCTTGCCCGACACCGCCGCCAGGCGTGGGTTGGCCTCGAGCCGCTGCAGCATGTGTTCGATGTAGTGCGGGCCAAAGGACATGTCGCCGTCCAGCTTCACGATGAAGGCGTAATCCAGATGCTGGATGTGCTCCATGCCAAAGTTGAAAGCCGCCACCACACCGCCGCCGAGCTTGCGAAAGCCCCGGTTCTGACGCGGCACCAGCCGGATGAAGGGATAGCGTTCGGCGTACTCGCGCACGATGTCGGGGGTTTCGTCGGAGGAGCCGTCGTCGACCAGGATCCACTCCACGGGGCGGCAGGTCTGGGCCACCATGGCATCCATGGTCAGGCGCAGGTACTGGGCCTCGTCACGCACCGGCGAGATGACCACCATCGGGACCACACGGGGGTTGAGGGCGGGGGGTGCCTCCACGGGCTCCAACTTGAAATCGGATGTCATCTCGGAATGCTTGAGTTGAGTGAGGCAGAGGTCAGACGCGGGCGGTCCATCGGCGCCCGAAGGCTTGTCGAGGTCGGGGCCACCCGACACGCTGACGGCCCTGCATTTTACAGTTTGCAACAATATGGGCCGCCAAAGTGACCGACCAGGAGAGGAAGCAAATCACGAAACCCGGGATCGGTGCCCCATGCACTGACAAAACTGATCCATCCTGTCCCTTGCCCCCCGCCATGCCCGTCAACCCAGAATCCACCACCGCGCTGCCGGCACTGCTGCAAGGCCGCCAGCAGATCGCCCGGCTGCAGGCCGCCCTGGCCCAGGCCGGCCTGGGCCTGCGCCCACCGCCGCCCGAACCACAGACCTGTTGCGGACGCGGCTGCAACGGCTGCGTGTGGGAAGGTTTTTATGCCGCGCTGGCGTTCTGGCGCGAGGATGCCGAGGCCTTGCTGTCGGGCTCGGAAAACAGCTGAAGGATCAGGCCGCGCAGCCAGGCCAGACCCGGATCGGCTTCGAAGCGGGCGCTCCAGTGCAGTGCCACATCGAAGTCGCGCAGCGCAAACGCCGGCTCGACCACCGCATAGCCCCCCTGCCCGGCAAAGCCCAGCGCGATGCTGCGCGGCATCAACACGGCCAGATCGGTGGAGCGCACGATGGCTGGCAGCACCATGAAATGCTCGGTCGTCAGGCGCACCCGTGCCTCAAGCTTGAGCAATTGCAGGATGCGCAAGGGATTGGTGTGCGTGCGCACCGCGACAAACTCCAGTTGCTGCAACTCGTCCAGCAGGGCCTGCGGGCTGCGCTTGCGCCGCGTGAAAGGGTGGCCGGCACGCAGCAGCACGATGTAGCGATCGCTCAGCATGACGGCCTGGCGCGTGTCCTTCACGCTGGGCAGAAAGCCGAATGCCACGTCGATGCGGCCCTCGTCCAGGGCCTGGGCAATGGTGTCGGGGGGCAGCGGCCGGGTCTCGAGGCGGATGCCCGGGGCCCGCGCCTGCACTGCCGCCATCAGCTCGGGCAGAAAGCGCGCCTCACCGATGTCGCTCATGTGGATGCGGAAGCTGCGCTGTGACTCGGCGGGGTCGAAGCGCTCGCTTTCATTGAGGGCGGCCTCCATCAGGCTCAAGGCCGCCTGCACCGCGCGCGCCAGGCGCTCGGCACGCGGCGTGGGCGCCACGCCGCCCGGGGCCCGCACAAACAGGGCATCCTTCAGCAGCAGGCGCAGGCGGGTCAGGCCCTGGCTGGCGGCGGGCTGGGTCAGCCCCAGGGCTTCGGCCGCCCGGCTCACGCTGCGAGCCCGGTAGATGGCGTCGAACAGGCGCAGCAGGTTGAGGTCGATGTCGTGCAGCTTGAGCATGGGTAGGGCCCGCCTTTCATGCATTCAATGCATACCACTTAGTTGGCTCATTTTATTGATGGATATTGCCAGCCTGCCGATGATGGCGCCCATCAAGGAGACAGCACGGTGGAAGTTTCATTCAGCAAAGAGGTAGAGCAGTTGCGCCTGGGCGCCGGGGCCGAGTTCCATGGCGAGGGCATCCTGGCCATCACCAAGGGGCTGTTGCAGTCGGGGGTGGCCTACATCGGGGGCTACCAGGGCGCGCCGGTGTCGCACCTGCTGGACGTGATGGTGCAGGCCCGGCCCTACCTGGACGAACTGGGCGTGCACGTCGAGGCCTGCGCCAACGAGGCGTCGGCCGCCGCCATGCTGGGGGCCTCCATTCACTACCCGCTGCGCGGTGCGGTGACCTGGAAATCAATCGTCGGCACCAACGTCGCCGCCGACGCGCTGTCCAATCTGGCCTCGCCCGGGGTGACCGGTGGCGTGCTGGTGGTGGTGGGCGAAGACTACGGCGAAGGTGCCAGCGTGATCCAGGAGCGCAGCCACGCCTTTGCCCTCAAATCGGGCCTGCTGCTGCTCGATCCGCGGCCCGAGCTGGGCCACATGGTGCACCTGGTCGAGCAAGCCTTCTGCCTGTCGGAAGCCTCGAACATGCCGGCCCTGATGGAGCTGCGCATCCGGGCCTGCCACGTCAAGGGCAGCTTCACGGCACGCGACAACCAGGCGCCACCGGTGTCGACCCGGGCCCTGATGAGCGACCCGGCCGGCTTCGACTACATGAAGCTGGCCCACCCACCCGTGACCTTCCGACACGAAAAGCTCAAGAACGAGGAGCGCGTGCCGGCGGCCCGCCGCTACATCGTCGAGCACGGCCTCAACGAGCGGCACGACGGCCTGCACGCCGACCTGGGCCTGATCGTGCAGGGCGGCCTGTACAACACGCTGATCCGCACCCTGCAGCAGTTCGGACTGGCCGACGCCCTGGGGCACAGCGAGCTCCCGCTGCTGGTCCTCAATGTGGTGAGCCCCCTGGTGCCCGAGCAGTTGATCGCCTTTTGCAGCGACAAGCGCGCCGTGCTGCTGTTCGAAGAAGGCCAACCCGAATACATCGAGCAGGAACTGGCCACCCTGCTGCGCCGCCACGGCGTGAGCACCCCGCTGCACGGCAAGGACTGGCTGCCCATGGCCGGCGAATACACCACCGAGGCCATGGCCACGGGCCTGCGCCCCTTTGTGGCGCGCTACCTGCCGCAGCACGATGCCGGCGAGGCCGAACGCTGGCTGGCCGACAACGCGGCGCGGCGAGCGGCCGTGGCCGCGCGCCTGCAGGCCCCGCTGCCCAACCGACCGCCGGGCTTTTGCATCGGCTGCCCGGAGCGACCGGTGTTCTCGGCCCTCAAGCTGGCCCAGCAGCAGACCGGCGCCGTGCATGTGGCGGCCGACATCGGTTGCCACGCATTTGCCACCTTCGAGCCGTTTTCGATGGGTCACTCGATCCTGGGCTATGGCATGAGCCTGGCCAGCCGGGCTGGCGTGTCGCCCCTGATGCAGCGCCGCTCGCTGGCCATCATGGGTGACGGCGGCTTCTGGCACAACGGCCTGCTCACCGGGGTGCAGAGCGCGCTGTTCAATGGGGACGACGCCGTGCTGCTGATCTTCAAGAACGGCTACACCTCGGCCACCGGCACGCAGGACATCATCTCCACCCCCGGCGAAACCGCCAAGGAGGCCGCCAGCGACAAGCAGCAGAGCCTGGTGCACACCGACCAGACCATCGAGAACACCTTGCGCGGCCTGGGCGTGAAGTGGCTGCGCAGCGTGCCCAGCTACGAGGTGTCGACCATGCGCGACACCTTGGTGGAGGCGCTGACCAGCCCCTTCGAAGGCCTGAAGGTGATCGTGGCCGAAGGCGAGTGCCAGCTGGAACGCCAACGCCGCATCAAACCCTGGATCGCCAGCCTGCTGCAGCGCGGCCAACGGGTGCAGCGCGTGAAGTACGGGGTGGACGAAGACGTGTGCACCGGCGACCACGCCTGCATCCGCCTGTCGGGCTGCCCCACGCTCACCCTCAAGAACAACCCCGACCCGCTGAAAGTAGACCCCGTGGCCACGGTCATCGACGGCTGCGTGGGCTGCGGCCTGTGCGGTGCCAACGCCCATGCGGCCACGCTGTGCCCCTCGTTCTACCGCGCCGAGCTGGTGCGCAACCCGCGCTGGCACGAACGCTTGCTGCACCAGTGGCGCGGCCTGTTCACGCGCCGGCTGCAACGGGCCTGAGTGCCCCCCTTGCCCCCCACTCCTTTCACCGACCGGATCCCGACATGCGACGACAAGAACCCATCACCCTGCTGATCTGCGCCCTGGGCGGCGAAGGTGGCGGCGTGCTGACCGAATGGCTGGTCGACACCGCCCGCCGCGCCGGCTACGCCGCGCAAAGCACCTCCATCCCCGGCGTGGCCCAACGCACCGGCGCCACCACCTATTACCTGGAGGTGTTCCCGGTACCCCTGGCCCAACTGGGCGGCCAACGCCCCATCTTCAGCCTGAACCCGCTGCCAGGCCGGCTGGACGGCCTGGTGTCGTCCGAGCTGCTGGAGACCTCACGCCAGATCGCCAACGGGCTGGTCAGTGCCGAACGCACCCTGGTGATCAGCGCCAGCGGCCGCACCCTGACCACGCTGGAGCGCATGCAGCCGGGCGACGGCCGCCGCGACAGCGACGAACTGCTGGCCCTGCTGCGCGAACACAGCCGGGCCCACCATGTGCTGGACATGTCGGGGCTGGCCCGCCAGTCGCGCACGGTGGTGAGCGCCGTGATGTTGGGCGCCCTGGCCGGCAGCGGCCTGCTGCCTTTTCAGCGAGCCGACTACGAGGCCACGGTGCGGGCCGGCGGTGGGCCCGCCGAGGCCAGCCTGCGGGGCTTTGCGCTGGCTTGCGACGAAGTGCAGCGGCAACGCCAACAGCAGGGCCTGCTCGACGCCTGGCTACCCAACGCCCCGGCCACGGACCCCCAGGCCGAGGCCGACGCCGAGGCGATCAGCCGCGCCGCGCCGCCTGCGCTGCAGGATTTCCCGACCGCGCTGCACCCCCTGCTGACGCTGGGCCACGCCCGGGTCTGCGACTACCAGAGCGCGGCCTATGGCGAGCGCTACCTGCAGCGCCTGCGGGGGCTGCTGGCCGCAGAACGCGCCGCCGATCCCCACGCCCGGCACAGCTTTGCCGTCACCCGGGAGGCCGCCCGCTGGCTCGCCTTGTGGATGGCGTTTGACGATCTGATTCGCGTCGCCGACCTGAAAAGCCGCGCCAGCCGATGGCAGCGCGTGCGCGCCGAGGTGCAGGCCGGCGAAGACGAGTTGCTCAAGGTGTACGAGCACTTCAAGCCCGGGGTACCCGAAATCGCCGGCCTGCTGCCGGCGCCGCTGGCGGCCCGCCTGCTGGCCTGGGACCGGCGCCGCGCCCAACCCTGGTCGCTGGCCCTCAAGCTGGGCACCCACACGGTCACCGGGCTGCTGGCCTTGCGCGTGATGGCAAAGCTCAAGCCGCTGCGCGCGCACGGCAGCCGCTTTGCCACCGAACAGGCGCTGATCGATCAATGGCTGCAGGGCATCCATGCCGGACTGCAACACAGCTGGGCCAACGGCCACGAGCTGGCGCAGTGCGGGCGCCTGATCAAAGGCTACGGCAGCACCCATGAACGTGGCCAGGAGAACCTGATGCACATCCTGCGCCACTTGATCACGGCGCCGGCCGCCACCCTTTCAGCAGCACGACAGGCCGCCCTGAAAGACGAAGCCGGCCAGGCACTGGACGCCACCCTGCAGGCCCACGGCGCACCGGCGCGCCCACTGAAAGAGGTGCCCATCCGCTGGATGAGGCGGCCGCCGACCGCGGCCCGGCCCTGAGCCGACACAGGCCACCAGCCTCCCCCCGCGCTCATTGAACGAAAAACACAACACCACGGAGACAAAACAATGACCTCGACAAACCACCCCACGCGCAGCCCGGTCCGGGGCTCTGCCACCTCGCTCAGGCGCGCCAGCCTGCTCGCCTGGATGGTCAGCCTGAGCCTTGGCCTGGGCATGGCCCTGCCCTCACGCCCCGCCCTGGCGGCAGCCGGCGGCGATGCCGCGGGCTTTCCGAGCAAACCGGTGCGCCTGCTGGTGGGCTACCCACCCGGTGGCGTGGCCGACATCATGGCGCGTGCCATTGCGCCGATCATGGCCGAGGGCCTGAAGCAACCCGTGCTGGTGGACAACCGGGCCGGTGCCAACGGCAACATCGCGGCCGACGCCACGGCCAAGGCTGCGCCGGACGGCAGCACCCTGGCCCTGGTGACCACGGGCATCGAATCGGTCAACCCCTGGCTGTTTGGCAAAGTGCCCTTCGATGCGCAGAAAGACTTGCAGCCCGTGGGTGCCACCGGACGCGTGCTGCTGTTCCTGACCACCCGCGCCAGCCTGGCGCCCGACAATGTGAAAGACTTCGTGAGCCTCGCCAAGAACAGCCAGCCGCGCCTGTCCTTTGGCTCGGCCGGGGCCGGCAGCACGCCACATCTGGTGGGCGAGTTGCTCAAGCAGAGTGCGGGCTTCGAGGCGGTGCACGTGCCCTACCGTGGCGCGGCACCGGCTTTGCAGGATCTGCTGGCCAGCCAACTGGATTTCTTCATGGACCCCGGTATTTCGTTTGCCAATGTGCGCGCGGGCAAGCTGAAGATGCTGGCCGTGGCCAGCGCCCGGCGCTCGCCCCTGTTCCCCAACGTGCCCACGCTGGAAGAGTCGGGCATCAAGGGGGTGGACTACGACACCTGGTTCGGCCTGTACGCACCGGCCGGCACGCCGCCCGAGGTGGTGGCCCGCCTGAACCAGGAGTTGAACAAGGCCTTGTCCCAAGCCTCGGTGCAGGAGCGCTTTCGCGAACTGGGTGGCGAGGCCACGCCAGGCACACCCGCGGATTTCAAGGCCACGGCGCAGCGGGAGATGAAGGTGTTTCCGGGCTTGATCAAGGGGCTGGGGATCAAGGCTGAATGAAATGGCCCCCACGCTCCCTCACTTCGTGTGGTCGCTGCCCCCCAAGGGGGCCCAGCCCGCCTTGGGGCGGCCCGGCGGCGGGCTGATGTAGCCCCCACGGTCGCGCACTTCGTGTCACTCCCACGTGTGGCCGCGAGGGGCGGACGCACTTCACGCGTCCCAGCTCCCTTTGGAGCGCGTCGGCTGCATGCCCGGGGACCGCTGGCAGGCCTCAATCTGGTGTTCTGACCACGTTGGAGTTCAAGGTCTGACAGGGATGCGGGTGTCGGGTCAGGGTTATGCATTGGCGGCATGGGCTCAGCCGGACTTGGCATTTCTCTTGCATGACGCTTACAACAACAATACCGCCCACCGCGCCACAGAAGCCGCACGTGCTCTCTGAGGGGTCACGGGCGTGATTGGGCGCTGGGCTGGGGTTTTCCTGGGTCCGGGGCGGGCGCGGGTGGCAGAACATTGGCATTGCAAACGGCAGGGCGGCGCGCGCCACACATGCTGAAAGCCAGGCATCAGGGACTTGTTTTCTTTTCAAGGTTTTTCACATGAGCGCTCTCAAGTCTTTGTCCCTCAGCCATCGGCTCAGCCTGGGTTTCGGCAGTGTGCTGGCCTTGCTGCTGCTGGTGGTGGCGGTGGACCAATGGTCAGCCAGGGATCTGCACGGAAGGCTGCAGCGCATCACCAGCACCAACGCCGAAAAAACCCGCCTGATGAACAACATGCTGCAGGACGTGGACTCGCTGGGCCTGAGGGGCCGCTCGGCGGTGATGCTGTCTGAAAGCGACACCAAACGCTCGACCGAGCAGGCCGACAAGCTCAAGGCCACACAAGACCAATACCTCAAGCAGCAGACCGAACTGGCCGCCCTGGCCCAGGCCAATGGGGCCCAAGCCGACGAGTTGAAGCTGCTGGACGACATCAAGGCCATCGCCGAAGCGACGCTGCCCGAGCTTCAGCAGTCGGTGAAGACGGCGCTGGAGGGCGACAACGTGGGTGCCTCGATCGCCATGATGAACCGGGTGGAACCCAGCGAGGTCAAGTGGCGGGCCCGCTTGAGCGATCTGATCGAGTACCAGAACCGCCTGAACCAGGCCGAGGCCCAAGGGGCCGAAGACAGCATGGCCCGGGCCCAGATCACCGCCGGCTTGCTGGTGTTGATCTCGATCACGGTCGGCGTGCTGGTGGCCTGGCGCATCACCCAGAGCGTGACGGCGCCGATCGGGCGGGCCGTGGTGGTGGCCGAACGCATTGCCGCGGGCGACCTGACCTCTCAAGTGGAGGTGCGCATCCACGACGAAACCGGCCGCCTGTTGGAGGCCATTGCCGCCATGCAGCAGCGCCTGCGTGAGCTGGTGGGCGAAATCGGCGGCACTGCCGAATCGATCAAGGACGCCAGCGCCGAAGTGGCCGCCGGCAACCTGGACCTGAGCCAGCGCACCGAAGAGGCGTCGCACAACCTGCAGACGGCGGCCCACACACTGACCGACCTGACCCAGATGGTGGGCCACAGCACGGCCTCGGCCCGCGAGGTGAACCGCCTGGCGGCCACCGCCTCGACCCACGCGATCAGCGGCGGGCAGATGGTGTCCGAGGTGGTGCAGACCATGGAAGGGATCAGCGTGAGCTCCCGCAAGATCGCCGACATTGTGGGCGTGATTGACGGCATCGCCTTCCAGACCAACATCCTGGCCCTGAACGCGGCGGTGGAAGCCGCACGCGCCGGCGAACAGGGGCGCGGCTTTGCCGTGGTGGCCAGCGAGGTGCGGCGCCTGGCCGGCCACGCCACCAGTTCGTCCAAGGAGATCAAGGGCCTGATCACCGACAGCGTAGAGCGCGTGGCCGTGGGCGAAGACCTGGTGCGCCGTGCCGGCGAGACGATCAACGAGCTGGTGAGCTCGGTACAAAACGTGTCCTCGATCATGTCCGAGGTGGCGGCCGCAGCCGATGAGCAGAGTGGCCGCATCGCCGACATCAGCTCGACCGTGGGCAAGCTCGATGAGGTGACCCAGCAAAACGCGGCACTGGTCGAGGAAAGCGCGGCGGCAGCCGACAGCCTGCGCGATCAGGCCCACCGACTCACGGACATCGTGCACACCTTCCGCCTCAGCCGCGACACACCGGTCGCCGCGCCAACACCGGCCGCAGCAAACCGGCCGGCCCCCACCCCGGCCCTGGCGCGTGCCCCGCAGCCGCTGCGGCTGGGCTGATCAGGCCGAGGCCGCTTTCTGGCCCACCTCGAAGTTCGACAGCCGCTCCAGGGCCTTCACCATGCCCGAGTGGTCCCAGGCCGCACCGCCCTGCGCCACACAGGCGCTGAACAATTGTTGAGCCTGTGCCGTGGCGGGCAGGGCCAGCCCGAGGGCGCGGGCGCTGTCCAGTGCCAGGCGCAGGTCCTTCTGGTGCAGGGCAATGCGAAAACCCGGTTCGAAGCTGCGGCGGATCATGCGCTCGCCATGAACCTCCAGAATGCGCGAGGCGGCAAAGCCGCCCATCAAGGCCTGGCGCACCTTGGCCGGGTCGGCGCCAGCACGTGAAGCAAACAACAGGGCCTCGGCCACGGCCTCGATGTTGAGCGCCACCACGATCTGATTGGCCACCTTGGTGGTCTGCCCGGCACCATTGGGCCCCACCAGCGTGATGTTCTGCCCCAGCAGCTCGAACAGCGGCTGAGCCCTGGCAAAGGCGGCTTCGGGCCCGCCGACCATGATCGACAAGCTGCCCTTTTGCGCGCCCACTTCGCCGCCGGACACCGGGGCGTCGAGGTACTGGCAGCCGAGCTGCTCGATGCGCCGGGCAAAGTCCTGCGTGGGCAGAGGGGCAATCGAGCTCATGTCGATCACCAGCTTGCCTGGGCTCAGGCCCAGAGCCAACCCGTCGTCGCCAAACAGCACCTGCTCGACATCGGGGGTGTCGGGCAGCATGGTGAAGACGATGTCGGCCCGCTCGGCCACGCCGCGTGCGCTGAGGCATTGGGTGGCCGGGGTGTCGGCCAGCGCCGCCGGCACCTTGCCGCGGGTGTGCACAAACAGCTGATGGCCACCACGGATCAGGTTGAGGCACATGGGCGTGCCCATGATGCCCAGGCCGATGAAGCCGAGTTGAAGCGGTTTTTGAGTCATGAGAGGTCTCCGTTGTCAGGTCAGGGATGAAAGCGCTCGGTTCAGGCCATGGCGCGGCGCCAGCCCAGGCCGGCCAGGGTGTCGGCGGCGGGCTTGTATTCGCAGCCGATCCAGCCGGCATAGCCCAGGTGGTCGATGTGGCGCAGCAACCAGGGGTAGTTGATCTCGCCCGTGCCAGGCTCATGCCGACCCGGGTTGTCGGCCAACTGGATGTGGCCGATGCGTGGCAGGGCCCGCTGCAGCGTGGCGGCCAACTCGCCCTCCACACGCTGGGCGTGGTAGATGTCGTATTGCACAAAGGCGTTGTCGGCCCCCACCTCGTCGAGCAGGGCCAAGGCCTGGTCGGTGCGAGTGAGGTAGAAGCCCGGGATGTCGAAGGGATTGATGGGCTCGATCAACAGGCGCAGCCCGGCCTGGCGCAGCGCGCCAGCCGCAAAGCGCAGGTTGCTCACCAGGGTCTGGCGCAGCAGCGGTTCGGCCACGCCGGCCGGTGCCTTGCCAGCCAGGCAGTTGAGTTGGCGCACCCCCAGCGCCTGGGCATAGGCCAGGGCCTGAGCGACCCCGGCGCGGAATTCGGCCACCCGGGTCGGGTCGCAGGCGATGCCACGCTCGCCGGCCTCCCAGTCGCCCGCAGGCAGGTTGTGCAGCACCAGTTGCAGGCGGTGCCGGTCCAGACGTGAACGGATCTCGCCGGCCTCGTAGGCGTAGGGGAACAGAAATTCGACGGCCTCGAAGCCCGCTTGCGCAGCGGCTTCAAAGCGGTCCAGGAAAGGCCGTTCCGTGAACAGCATGGTGAGGTTGGCAGCAAAGCGAGGCATGTGTTTGGTTCTCTCTTGGGTCAGGGCAGGAGGGGCTGCGGGGCGGACGGGCATCAATCCAGCATGGCGATGGCGGTGGGCGCGTCGGCCGCGCTGGCCGCCAGGTCTTCGAACTCGTTGATCTGGTCGATCTCAGTGCCCATGGCGATGTTGGTCACGCGCTCCAGCAGCAGCTCGATCACCACGGGGGTGCGGTGCTCGGCCATCCAGGCATCGGCCTGTTGCACCGCTGGCGCGAACTCTTCGGGCCGGTGCACACGGATGGCTTTGCAGCCCAGGCCCTCGACCACCTTGACGTGGTCCACGCCATAGCTGCGCGCGGGCTCGTCAGCGTCGGTGTTGAGGTTGTCGAAGGCCAGTTGCACGCAGTAATCCATCGAGAAGCTGCGCTGCGCCTGGCGGATCAGTCCGAGGTAACTGTTGTTGACCAGCACATGGATGTAGGGCAACTTGAACTGCGCGCCCACCGCCAGCTCTTCGAGCATGAACTGGAAGTCATAGTCGCCCGACAGGGCCACGATCCGGCGGGCCGGGTCGGCCACGCGCACCCCCAGCGCGGCCGGCAGGGTCCATCCCAGCGGGCCGGCCTGGCCGCAGTTGATCCAGTGGCGCGGGTGGTAGATGTGCAGGAACTGCGCCGCCGCGATCTGCGACAGGCCGATGGTGGACACATAGCAGGCGTCGCGACCGAA
The DNA here is from genome assembly GCF_059416245.1 of Curvibacter sp. GW821-FHT09D12. NCBI lineage: Bacteria > Pseudomonadati > Pseudomonadota > Betaproteobacteria > Burkholderiales > Comamonadaceae > Curvibacter > Curvibacter sp. GW821-FHT09D12. Next base: position 181,255 of record NZ_JBWKOU010000007.1, read on the forward strand.
GGCATTGTTCATGCATTGGTAGACCCGCTGCGGCTTCATGGGCACCTGGTCGAAGTGGGTCTTGCGCAGGTAGTCGACGCTCTGCTTGCGCCCCTGGCACTCGGCCACCCAGGCCAGGCGCGGCGACAGGCGGCCTTCGGATCGCCATTCGCGGGCCACCTCGACCATCAGGGCCAGCGCGGCGCCCGCGTCGGACACGATGCCATAGTCGGGCGCAAACACGCGGCCGATCTGGGTCGGCTCGATGTCGATGTGCACAAACTTGCGGCCTCGGGTGTAGACCTCGACCGAGCCGGTGTGGCGGTTCGCCCAGCGGTTGCCGATGCCCAGCACGAAGTCGCTGGCCAGCAGGTTGGCGTTGCCGTAGCGGTGGCTGGTCTGCAGACCACACATGCCCACCATCAGCGGGTGGTCGTCGGGGATGCTGCCCCAGCCCATCAGGGTGGGGATCACGGGCAGTTGCAGCAGCTCGGCCAACTCGACCAGCAGGCCGCAGGCATCGGCGTTGATGATGCCGCCACCGGCCACCAGCAAGGGCCGCTCGGCCTGGCTCAGCAGGTGCAGGGCATGCTCCACCTGGGCCCGGGTGGCCTGCGGCTTCCAGGCCGGCAAGGGGGCGTAGGTGGCGGGGTCGAAATCGATCTCGGCCAACTGCACATCGATGGGCAGGTCGATCAGCACCGGCCCCGGTCGGCCCGAGCGCATCAGGTGAAATGCCTGTTGGAACACCCCGGGCACCTGGGCCGGCTCCATCACGGTGGTGGCCCATTTGGTCACGGGGCGGGCGATGGCACTGATGTCGACAGCCTGAAAATCCTCCTTGTGCAGGCGTGCGCGCGGAGCCTGCCCGGTGATGCACAGGATGGGGATGGAATCGGCACTGGCCGAGTACAGGCCGGTGACCATGTCGGTGCCGGCCGGGCCGCTGGTGCCGATGCACACGCCGATGTTGCCGGCCACGGCCCGGGTGTAGCCCTCGGCCATGTGCGAGGCCGCCTCGACGTGGCGCGCCAGGATGTGGCCGATGCCGCCGTGCGCCTTGAGCGCTGCATACAGCGGGTTGATGGCAGCGCCGGGCACGCCGAACGCCACACTCACGCCTTCTTTCTCGAGGATGCAGACTGCCGCCTCGATTGCCTTCATTCTTGCCATGTCATCTCCTTGGGTGAACCCACTGGGGGTGGCCGAAATTTAGGCGGCGCAGGCTTGAGCCGGAACGCCCGGGCAGACCATAAAATTTATTCGCTGGTGGAATGACTGTCGGATCGACGGCAGCGGACACTGGCACCCCGCACGAGCGCAAGGAGAACCCGATGGACCGTTTCGACGCCATGAACCTGTTTGTCCGGGTGGTGGAATCCGGCAGCTTCACCAAGGTGGCGAAAGAGTTCGCCACCACCCAGCCCACCGTCACCAAGCAGGTGGCGGCCCTGGAGGCCCAGCTCAAGGTGCGCCTGCTCAACCGCAACACCCGCGGGGTCAGCCTGACCGAACCCGGTGCGCTGTACTACGAACGTTGCAAGGCCATCCTGGGCCAGGTGAGCGAGGCCGAAGAGGTGGTCCAGGTGCGCCAGACCCAGGTGAACGGTCTGCTGCGCGTGGGCAGTTCGGTGGCTTTCGGCAGACGGGTGGTGGTGCCCCTGGTGCTGGAATTCATGGCCCGGCACCCGCAGGTGAAGGTGGACCTGAGCTTTGACGACCGCTACACCGACCTGGTGGCCCAGGGCATCGACGTGGCGATCCGCCTGGGCAAGCTGGCCGACTCGGGCCTGGGTGCACGCAGCCTGGGGCAGAACCCCTGGGCCTTGGTGGCCTCGCCCACCTACCTGCGGCGGCACGGCACACCGCGCAAGCCCAGCGAGCTGCGTGGGCATGACGCCTTGATCTACAGCAGCGTGCAGGGGGACGACTTCTGGCGTCTGCGCACGCCAGCGGGCGAGTTGGTGAACGTGCCGGTGAGCGGGCGCATGCGCTCCAACAACCTGTCGGCCCTGCTGGCCGCTGCACGGGCCCACCTGGGCGTCGCCGCCCTGCCCCGCTATGTGGCCGCCGAATCGCTGGCCAGTGGCCGGGTGCTGGAGGTGCTCAAGACCTGCCAGTTGCCCGAGCAGGAGATCCACGCCGTGTTCCCCTCGCCCCGCCTGCTGCCGCAAAAGGTGTCGTCCTTCGTGGCCTTCATGCAGGGGCGGTTTGAGGCGCGCTGGTGGGAGCAGTTGAAATGACCCTGCCGGGCCGGCGCCTCAATCGAGGATCAGAAGCGCCCGGAAATCGTTCACATTGGTGTGGGTGGGGCCGGTGATGACCAGATCGCCCAGGGCCTCGAAGTAACCATAGGCGTCGTTGCGGTCCAGAAACTGCTCCACTTTCAGGCCCTGGGCCTGGGCCCGTGCCAGCGTGTCGGGGCCCACGCAGGCACCGGCGTTGTCTTCAACACCGTCGATGCCATCGGTATCCGCCGCCAAGGCCCAGACCCGTGGCTGGCCCTGCAGGGCCTGGGCCAGGCCCAGGCAGAACTCACCCGCACGGCCGCCGCGCCCGCGCGGGCTGCCAGCGGGCTGCGGGCGGATTGTCACCGTGGTCTCACCGCCCGACAGGATGACGCAGGGGCGTGCAAAAGGCTGGCCATGCTGGGCCACCGAGCGTGCCAGCGCGGCGTGCACCTTGCCCACCTCGCGCGATTCGCCCTCGATTTCGTCGGACAGCACATAGGCCGCGATGCCGGCGGCACGGGCCACCTCGGCGGCGGCCTCCAGCGACTGGCGCGGGGTGGCAATCAACTGAACCTCGTGCCCTGCGAACACGGCATCGCCGGGCTTGGGGGTTTCAAGTGCACCGGCCTGCAACTGCTGGTGCACCGCCGCGGGCACCGAAATGCCGTAGCGGGCCAGAATGGCCAGTGCCTCGGCGCAGTGGCTGGCATCCGGCACGGTGGGGCCGCTGGCAATCACCGAAGGGTCATCGCCAGGCACATCGCTGATGGTGAGCGTGAGCACCCGCGCCGGCGAGCAGGCCGCCGCCAGGCGCCCCCCCTTGATGCGCGACAGGTGCTTGCGCACGCAGTTCATCTCGCCAATGCTGGCGCCGCTGTGGAGCAATTCGCGGTTGATGCGCTGCTTGTCCTCCAGGCTCAGCCCTTCGGCGGGCAGGGTCAGCAGGGCGGAGCCGCCGCCCGAGATCAGGCACAGCACCAGGTCGTCCTCGGTCAGGCCTTCGGTCAGTTGCAGGATGCGTTGGGCCGCGGCCAGGCCGGCCGCGTCGGGCACGGGGTGCGAGGCCTCGACCACTTCGATGCGCTCGGGCAGGCCGGCCGGTCGCGGCGGGATGTGGTGGTAGCGCGTGACCACCAGGCCCGACAGCGGCGCATCGGCCGGCCACAAGGCCTCGACCGCCTGGGCCATCGAGGCCCCGGCCTTGCCCGCCCCCAGCACCAGGGTGCGCCCCTTGGGCGGCTGGGGCAGGTGGCGCGCCAAGCCTTGCAGGGGCTGCGCCCGCCAGACGGCCTGCGCATACAGGTGCTGCAAAAAAGCCTGCGGATCAGCGCTGGGGCTGGGGCAGACAGCGCCCTGCAGATCGAGGGCGACGCGATGTTGGGGGGCTTGGGGTGTGGTCATGGCCCGATTGTGCCAAGCCTCGTGCAGCGGCTTGGCCCCTGGTCGGGTCAAAACTGCTTTACCTCGCGTCATGCACCGGTCACAGGCCCGGTTCAGAATCCCCCGTCTTCGTCCATCCCCAGGAGTGCTCTTGAACCGATCCTCATGCGAAGCCCAGGCAGTGGCCCGCGCAGCGACGCCGGAACACGGCCTGACCCTGGCACCTGGGCGCCTGGCCACCCTGATGGAACAGCAGGCACTGCACTGTGTATTTCAACCGATTGCCGACCTGCGCAGCGGCTCGATCTTTGGCCATGAGGCCCTGATCCGTGGCCCGGCCGGCACCGAATGGGAGCGCCCGGACGTGCTGCTGGCCCTGGCCCAGCAGGAGGACCTGCTGTTCGAATTCGAGGTGTTCTGCGTCCACACGGCCCTGGTGCAATGGGGACAGGCGGGCGAACCCGGGCGCTTGTTCGTCAACATCAGTGCCGACGCGCTGGTCGAGGCCATGCAACTGGAGGAGACCGAATCGCTGATCGGGGCTGCAAGGCGCTGTGGGGTATCCCCCCGCATGTTGGTGATGGAGATCACCGAACACGAGCGGGTCGGAGACATGGCGCAATTGCATGCCGCGGTGCAACACCTGCACGCGGCTGGCATCACCCTGGCGCTGGACGATTTTGGCGACGGACGCTCGAGCCTGCGCCTGTGGTCAGAGGTGAAGCCGGCCTACGTGAAGATCGACAAATACTTCACCCGGGCCCTGGACCAGCGCACCGAATGCCTGCAGGTGGTCAATGCCTTGAAGGGGATTTCAGAAGTGTTTGGCTCGGTGCTGATCGCCGAAGGCATCGAGACCACCGATGACCTGCGCGTGCTGCGCGATCTGGGCATTGCTTACGGCCAGGGTTACCTGCTGGGCCGCCCCGCCCGCGAGGTGGCGCAGCAGGTGATCGACGCCGCGCTGACCGTGATGCACGACCGCCGCGTATCCGTGCTGCCGCAATTGCAGCAGACCGCGCGCCCCGGGGTGTTGCGCCACCTGCCCGTGATCCAGGCGCCGGCCGTGGCCATGAGCTGCACCAACAATGAGCTGGCCGAAGTGTTCAAGGCCCGGCCCGAACTGCACGCGCTGGCCGTGGTGGACGGCGAACGGCCGGTGGGCCTCATCAACCGCCAGCAGTTCATGAACCACTACGCCACCCTGTACTTTCGGGAGGTGCATGGGCGCAAGCCTTGCCTGGCCTATGCCAACCATTCACCGCGGGTGGTGGAGCTGGACTACGACGTGGACGAACTGGTGGGCATTCTGACCTCGCAGGACCAGCGTTACCTGAACGACGGCTTCATCGTCACCGACAACGGCCGCTATGTGGGCCTGGGAACGGGCGACCAGTTGGTCCGCTCCGTGACCGAGGCCCGGATCGAAGCCGCGCGCCACGCCAACCCCCTGACCTTTCTGCCCGGCAACATCCCCATCAGCATGCACATCGACCGGCTGCTGGCCAGCGGCAGCGAGTTCGTGGCCTGCTATGCCGACCTGAACCATTTCAAGCCCTTCAACGATCAATATGGCTACTGGCGTGGCGACGAGATGATCCGCCTGGTGGCCCGGCTGTGCGTGAGCCACTGCGATGCCCGGCGCGATTTTGTAGGCCATGTGGGCGGCGATGACTTCATGATCCTGTTCCAGAGCAACAACTGGCAGCAGCGCTGCGAGGCCATCATCCAGGAGTTTGCGCGCGAGGCATTGGCCTTGTTTGACGACATCGCACGGCAGGCCGGCGGCATTGAAGCCGAAGACCGGCACGGCGTGAAGCGCTTCTTTCCGTGCACCACGCTGTCGATCGGGGCGGTGCGGGTGCTGCGCGGTCAGTACGAATCCGCCGAACAGGTGGCCAACGAAGCGGCGCTGGCCAAGCACGATGCCAAGCAGAGCCAAAGCGGCCTGCATGTGCGCGGCCCCCAGTTGCCGCCACCGTTGCTGTCGGCACCCTTGCGGCCCTTGGGCGTGCAACAGGCGGCCTGAGCGTCCGCAGCCGGCAGGCTCAGCGCCGGCCCAAGGCCGCCACGGCCAGTTGCAGGGCCAGCCGGTTATGGCGTTCGATCAACGGCGGCAGATCCAGTGTGGTGAGCTGTCCGTCGCGCACCACCACCCGCCCGTTGACCACGGTGTGACGGGCTTTGGCCGGGGCGCACAGCAGTAGCGCGCCCACGGGGTCGTGCACGGCGCCGCCTGCAAAGTCGAGACTGCCCAGGTCGAACACCGCCAGGTCGGCGCATTGGCCCACCGCCAGCGAACCGATGTCGGCACGGCCCAGCACCTCGGCCCCGCCCCGGGTGGCCAGCGCCAGCGCGTCGCGGGCCTTCATCTCGGCCGGGCCGGTATCGCAACCAAAGGGCTCCAGGGCCCGCCCGACCCGGGCCAGCAGCATGGCCTGGCGCGCCTCACCGAGCATGTGGGCGCCGTCGTTGCTGGCGCTGCCGTCCACCCCCAGCCCGACAGGCACGCCCGCGTCGATCATGCGGCGGATCGGGGCGATGCCCGAGGCGAGGCGCATGTTGCTGCAGGGGCAATGCGCCACCCCGGTGCGGGTGCGGGCAAACAGCGACAGGCCGGCCGAATCCAGCTTGACACAGTGGGCGTGCCACACGTCATGCCCCACCCAGCCCAGTTGCTCGGCGTATTCGGCCGGGGTGCAGCCAAACTTTTCGCGGCTGTAGGCAATGTCGTGGTCGTTCTCGGCCAGGTGGGTGTGCAGGCGCACGCCGTGCGCCCGGGCCAGCAGGGCCGATTCGCGCATGAGGTCGCGGCTGACGCTGAAGGGCGAACACGGGGCCACCGCCACCTGCACCATCGCACCATGGCGGGCATCGTGCCAGCGCTCGATCAGGCGCTGGGTGTCGCGCAGGATGGCATCCTCGCGCTCCACCACCTCATCGGGTGGCAGGCCGCCCTGCGAGCGGCCCACGCTCATGCTGCCGCGGGTGGCGACAAAGCGCATGCCGATGGCCTGCGCGGCCTCGATGCTGTCGTCCAGGCGCACGCCATTGGGGTAGATGTAGAGGTGGTCACTGCTGGTGGTGCAGCCGCTGAGCAGCAGCTCGGCCATGGCCACCTGGGTCGACACCTGAACCATCTCGGGCGTGAGCCCGGCCCAGATGGGGTACAGGCCGCGCAGCCACGAAAACAGCTCGGCGTCCTGCACCTCAGGAATCGCCCGGGTGAGCGACTGATACATGTGGTGGTGGGTGTTGACCAGACCGGGCGTGACCAGGCAGCCACGCAGGTCCAGCACCTCGTCGGCCTGGTCGGGCAGATCGGCAGCGGGGCCGATGGCCTCGATGCGGTGGCCGCGGATGAACACCGAAGCATCGCTCAACTCACGGCGCTGCTCGTCAAAAGTGGCCACGCAACGGGCGTTGCGCAGCAGCAGGGTTTTGCTCATGGGGGCCGTGCAGGGTTCAGGGGGCCGTGGGAGCACCGGCCTGGAACCAGGCGCCGATCAAGGCGCGCTCTTCGTCGGTGATGCCGGTGGCATTGTTCATGGGCATGATCTTGGTGACCACGGCCTGCTGGTAGACCGCCTGGGCATGGGCCTTGACCTGCTCAGGTGAATCCAGGCGCACGTTCTTCATCTGCACGGCTTCGCCGTGGCACATGTAGCAGCGGGCGGACAACACCTTCTGCACCTCAGCGTAACTCACGGCTGTCGGCGCTGCGGCGGCCGGTGCCATCGGCGCCGGGCGCAGCCAGGCGATCAGCGCCAGCAGGACCACCACACCGGCGGCGGCATACGGCCAGGGATGGGCGTTGCGGCCCAGCTTGTACCCATGGCGCATCACGAAGAACTGGCGGATGGCCGCGCCGGCGAACATCATGCCGATCAACACCAGCCAGTTCTGCGGGTGGGTGTAGGTGAAGCTGTAATGGTTGGACAGCATGGCAAACAGCACCGGCAGCGTGAAATAAGTGTTGTGAACACTGCGCTGCTTGCCGCGCTTGCCGTGGATCGGGTCGACCGGCAGGCCATCCTTGATCTGCTGCACCACGGTGCGCTGGCCCGGGATGATCCAGAAGAAGACGTTGGCACTCATCGAGGTGGCGATCATGGCGCCCATCAACAAGAAGGCGGCGCGGCCGGCAAACCAGTGGCAGGCCAGCCATGAGGCCACGCAGACCAGCACTAGCACCAAAGCGCCGACGATCGCGTCGCCATTCTTGCGCTGCCCGAACACCCGGCAGATGCCGTCGTACAACAGCCAGAACACCACCAGAAAGCCCAGGGCGACGGCGATGGCCTCGGCGGGTGCCCAATCCATGCGCGACTTGTCGATCAGGTAGGTGCTGGCGCTCCAGAGGTACGAAACGGTGAACAGCGAAAAGCCGGTCAACCAGGTGCTGTAGCTTTCCCAGTAGAACCAGTGCAGGTGCCCGGGCAGCTTGGGTGGCGACACAGCGAACTTGACGGGGTGGTAAAAGCCGCCGCCGTGCACAGCCCACAACTCACCACTGACACCCTGGCGTTTCAATTCAGGGTCTTCGGGCGGCGTGAGGCTGCTGTCCAGAAAGACGAAATAGAACGAGGACCCCACCCAGGCGATGGCGGTGATGACATGGACCCAGCGCAGCAGCAGGTTGGCCCAGTCGAGAAAATAGCTTTCCATTCTCAACTCCAGTGCCCCTGAACCAACAGGTCGGCACTTTGATGGTCTGCTCACCACTGCGGGCGCTGTGAACAGAAGTTGGGGCCGCGGCCATGGGTTGGAAGAACCCCAGCTCCGCTGCGACCGGATGCAGGAAGAGAACCGCTTTCACGGCCCCCAGGCGATAAAGTGTATACAGTTTTTGAGCACCATGGCGACGTATCGTCTGGCCCCGAGTCAGGGCTTTCCCGAGGCCCCCACAGGGCCCGGAAGCTTTTGCAATAACTGTGCCGCCACCGCCACGGCAATGACCTCCGGTTGCTTGCCGCTGATGCCTGGCACACCGATAGGACAGGTGACGTGATTCAACTCATCGGCGGTGAAGCCACGCTCCTGAAGGCGTCGCTGAAAGGTGGCCCATTTGGTCTGGCTGCCAATCAGCCCGACAAATGGCAGGTCACCATGCTCACGCTGTCGACGCAGGCAGGCGGCCACGATGTCCAGGTCTTCGGCATGGCTGAAACTCATCACCAGCACCTGCGAGCCGGGCACCAGGTCGGCCACGGCCCCCTGCACCGGATCGGAGTGCTCGGCCTCCGCGTTTTCGGGCAGATCGGCCGGAAAGATACCGTCCCGGCTGTCGATCCAACGCAGGCGAAACGGCAGTGGCGCCAGCACCCGCACCAATGCGTGCCCCACATGCCCGCCACCAAACAGGGCCAAGGGCTGGCCGCCTTGCGCCAGTTCGGTGCGCAGCCGCTCGCGATCGGCCGCAGTAACCCGCTCCAGGCTCAGGTGCACCACCCCACCGCAGCATTGCCCCAGACTGGGGCCCAGGGCGTGGCGCTGCTGCAGCGGCCAGGCGGTCGCGGGGTCGCGCAGGCCCTCTCGGGCAGCCAATGTGGCCACCAGTTCCAGGTGACCACCGCCAATGGTGCCGAGCACGGTCGCGGGCCACACCGCCATCCAGGCACCCACCTCACGGGGCACCGAGCCCTGGGTACGCACCACGCGCACCAGGCAGGCAGGTTCATCAGTCAGGCCTTGCAGCAGTTGGGACAGAGCGCTCATGGGCCCCGATTCTGCGGTCATAAAACCCTCCATCCAGAAAAAATGGCCTTACGGCAGATACGACTGGCAACAATCAGGGCGCAGTGCCGAAGGCACAATGCGCGCATGAACGGACCCGCCCCACGCTCAACCGACCAGCCCAGCCACCCCGTAACGGCCCTGATCCGCCGCCCCCTGTGGCTGATGGCCACGGCCTGGGCCGCCTTGCTGGCGGCCTGCGGCAGCGGCCCGACGCCGCCACTGAACGAGAACACGCCCGCCGCGGAAACGCCCGGCCCGGCCAGCACGCCCTCAGGCACCGGCAGTGTCCACACGATCAGCCCGGCCTCGGCGGCCAGCACCCCCAAGGCTTATCGGGTGGACGCTGCCCAGCACCTCTACAAACTCAATGCAGAGCGCATCTACGCCGGCAAGCTGCCGCCCATGTTGTACGCGGTGGGGGTGCTGCAGGTCAGCATCGACAGCCGGGGGCAGGTCACGCAGCTGCACTGGATGCGCGCGCCGCGCCATGCCCCCGAGGTGGTCACCGAAATCGAGCGCACGGCGCGCGCGGCCGCCCCCTACCCGGTGCCCGCCCGTCTGGGCAAGGTGGTCTACACCGACACCTGGTTGTGGGACCAGAGCGGCCGGTTCCAGCTCGACACCCTGACAGAAGGTCAGAGCGGCGGTTGAACCCGGATCCGCTTCAAGAGCCGCGGTAGGTCGAGTGGCTCCAGGGGCTGACCAACAAGGGCACGTGGTAGTGCTGATCGGCATGGGCGATGCCAAAGTCGAGCGTGACCTTGTTCAGGAACGGGGGTTCGGGCAGGTCGACGCCACGGGAACGGAAGTAATCGGCCACCTCGAACACCAGGCGGTAGGTGCCCGGGCGCAGGCTGTTGTTGTCATACAGCGGGCCGTCGGAGCGGCCGTCGGCGTTCAACACAAAGCGGCGCACCAGTGTGGCGTCGTCGCCCTGGGTGGTGAACAGCGAAACCCCCATGCCGGCAGCCGGGCTGCCGTGCATGGTGTCGAGAACGTGGGTACTGAGGCCCATGGGTGATCCTTTCGGGTGACAAGACAAGAGACGGCCACCGGGGCGACCGGACGGTTGATGCCATCAATCCTTGGCAGCAATCGTGAACTAAAAGTGTATACACTTTTTGAATTGGCAGCTATCATGAAGTCATGGACGCCTCCAACCCATCGACCACCCACGTCATCGTCGAGAGCCTGACCCGGGCCATCGTCGAACACCGGCTGCTGCCGGGCACCAAGCTGGCGGAACAGAAGCTGGCGGATCACTTCGGCGTGTCTCGCACGCTGGTCCGGCAGGCCCTGTTCCAGTTGTCGCAGAACCGCCTGATCCGGCTGGAGCCGGCACGCGGCGCTTTTGTCGCAGCGCCCTCAGTCACCGAGGCCCGGCAGGTTTTCGCTGTACGGCGCATGCTGGAGGCTGAAATGACACGCGCCTTTGTGCGTGAGGTCACCCCTAGCAAGATCAAGGCCTTGCGCGAGCATGTGGCCCGCGAAAAAGCCGCTGTGCAAGAGGGCGACGCCTCCGGTCGCACCGAACTGCTGGGCGACTTCCATGTGCGCATGGCCGAGCTGATGGGCAACGAGGTACTGGCCCAATTGCTGGGTGAACTGATTTCGCGCTGCGCCCTGATCACGTTGATGTACCAGTCGGCCAGTGCGGCCGAACACTCCCACGAGGAGCACGGCGAGATCGTCAAGGCGCTGGCTGCGCGCGACGAAGCCCTGGCGGTGCAACTCATGAACGATCACCTGACCCATGTCGAGGAAAGCCTCACCTTCGACCGCAAGCTGCCCACCAGCGACCTGTCCATGGCCCTGTCCTGAACTTCACCCCACCCGTCAGCCCTCCCCAAGCCCGCCCATGAAGCCTTACGACACCACCCAGCCCTACCCCCGCGACCTGATCGGCTACGGCCGCGATGTGCCCCACGCCCAGTGGCCGGGCCAGGCCCGCATTGCGGTCCAGTTCGTGCTGAATTACGAGGAAGGCGGCGAGAACGCCACCTTGCACGGCGACGCCGGCTCGGAGCAGTTCCTGTCCGAGATGTTCAACCCGGCCAGCTACCCCGACCGCCACATGAGCATGGAAGGCATCTACGAGTATGGCTCGCGGGCGGGGGTGTGGCGCATCCTGCGCGAGTTCGAGAAGCGCGGCCTGCCCATGACCATCTTCGGTGTCGGCATGGCGCTGCAGCGCCACCCCGAGTTGACCCAGGCCTTTGTCGACCTGGGCCACGAGATCGCCTGCCACGGCTGGCGCTGGATCCACTACCAGAACATCGACGAGGCCACCGAGCGCGAACACATGCGCGTGGCGCTGGACGCCATCGAGAAGCTCACCGGACAGCGCCCCACCGGCTGGTACACCGGCCGCGACAGCCCGCGCACGCGCCGCCTGGTGGTGGACGACGGCCGGCTTGACTACGACAGCGACTACTACGGCGACGACCTGCCGTTCTGGATGAAGGTCGAACGCAGCGACGGCGCCGTGGTGCCGCACCTGGTCGTGCCCTACACCCTGGACACCAACGACATGCGTTTTTCGCTGCCACAGGGCTTTTCGCAGGGCGACGACTTCTTCACCTACCTGCGCGACAGCTTTGACTGCCTGTACGCCGAAGGCGACCCCGCCGGCGAGAACCGCCCCAAGATGCTGAGCATCGGCATGCACTGCCGCCTGCTGGGCCGCCCTGGGCGCATGGTGGCGCTGCAAAAATTTCTCGACCACATCCAGCGCCACGACAAGGTCTGGGTGTGCCGCCGCATCGACATTGCCCGCCACTGGCAGCAGGTGCATCCCTTTAGCGAACAGAAAGCAGGCTGACCATGGCCCTCACCCTTGCCGAATTCAACACCGCCAGCCCCGAACAGGCCCTGCAATGGCTGGACGGCCTGTACGAGCACTCGCCCTGGATCGTCGAACGCGTGCTGCCGCAGCGCCCCTTCCAATCGCTGGCCCAACTCAAGCACGCGCTGACCCAGGTCGTCAGCCAGGCCGGACGCGAGGCCCAACTGGGCCTGATCCGGGCCCACCCCGAGCTGGCAGGCAAGGCCATGGTCAGCAAGAGCCTGACCGCCGAATCGACCCACGAGCAGGGCAAGGCCGGCCTGACCGACTGCACCCCTGAAGAGTTTGCCCGCATCCAGCAGCTCAATGCCGACTACAACGCGCGCTTCGGCTTCCCCTTCATCCTGGCCGTGCGGGGCCCCCGCGGCCTGGGCCTGGGCCGGCACGAGATCATCGAGACCTTCGAGCGGCGACTGCACAACCACCCCGACTTCGAGCTGGCCGAATGCCTGCGCAACATCCACCGCATCGCCGAAATCCGCCTCAACGACAAGTTCGGTGTCGAGCCGGTACAAGGCAATCTGGTGTGGGACTGGCAGGAAAAGCTAGCCCAGCACTCAGACCCCGGCTTTGCCGAGTTGGGCCAGCTCACCGTCACCTACCTCACCGACGCCCACCGCGCCTGCGCCCAGCGCATTGCCCACTGGATGCGCGAAGCCGGCTTTGACGAAGTCGGGATCGATGCCGTGGGCAACGTGGTGGGCCGTTACCACCCCGCCACGGCCGGCGCCCCCTATCTGATGACCGGCTCGCATTACGACACCGTGCGCAATGGCGGCAAGTACGACGGGCGGCTGGGCATCTTCGTGCCCATGGCCTGCGTGCAGCAGCTCAAGGCGCAGGGCCGACGCCTGCCCTTTGGCCTGGAGGTGATCGGCTTCGCCGAAGAGGAAGGCCAGCGCTACAAGGCCACCTTCCTGGGTTCAGGCGCGCTGATCGGCGACTTCAAGCCTGAGTGGCTGGACCAGCAGGACGCCGACGGCATCACGATGCGCGAGGCCATGCGGCACGCCGGCCTGTGCATCGATGACATCGCCAAACTCAAGCGCCAACCGGCCGATTACCTGGGCTTCATCGAGGTACACATTGAACAGGGCCCGGTCCTGAATGAGAAAGACCTGCCCCTGGGCGTGGTCACCTCCATCAACGGCAGCGTGCGCTACCTCGGTGAGGTGATCGGCATGGCCAGCCACGCGGGCACCACCCCCATGGACCGCCGCCGCGACGCCGCCACCGCGGTGGCCGAACTCGCGCTGTACGTTGAAAAGCGGGCGGCCCAGGACGGCGACTCGGTAGGCACCATCGGCCAGTTGCAAGTGCCCAACGGGTCGATCAACGTGGTGCCGGGGCGCTGCAAGTTCTCACTCGACCTGCGCGCGCCCAACGATACCCAGCGCGACGCCCTGGCGCACGATGTGCTGGCCGAGTTGGCCGCCATCTGCGAACGCCGCGGCCTGCGCCACACCCTGGAAGAGACCATGCGGGCCGCCGCAGCCCCCAGCGCCCCGGCCCTGCAGCAGCACTGGGAGGCGGCCGTCAGCGCCCTGGGCCTGCCGGTGTTCCGCATGCCCAGCGGCGCCGGCCACGACGCCATGAAGCTGCACGAGGTGATGCCCCAGGCCATGCTGTTCGTGCGCGGACTCAACTCGGGCATCAGCCACAACCCGCTCGAATCGAGCACCAACGAAGACATGCAACTGGCCGTCGACGCCTTTGCCCATGTCCTGAACCACTTCGCACCGCAAGCCACCCCCGCCTGAGCCCGACACCATGACCGACGTTCAAAACACCCCCCGCTACGCCGCCCTCGACGCCTGGATCGATGCCCACTTCGACGATGAAGTGCGCTTTCTGCAAGCGCTGGTGCAGGTGCCCACCGACACACCGCCCGGCAACAACGCCCCGCACGCAGAACGCACCGCCGAACTGCTGCAGGCCTTCGGCTATGAGGCCGAGAAGCACCCTGTGCCCGCCGCCGAGGTGCAGGCCTACGGCATGCAAAGCATCACCAACCTGATCGTGCGCCGCCCCTTCGGCCCGGCGGGCAGCGGCCGCACCATTGCCCTGAACGCCCACGGCGACGTGGTGCCCCCGGGCGAGGGCTGGACCCACGACCCCTACGGGGCCGAGATCGTGGACGGCAAGATGTACGGCCGCGCTACCGCGGTCAGCAAGAGCGACTTCGCCAGCTTCACCTTTGCCTTGCGCGCCCTGGAGGCCGTGGCCCGCCCCACCCAGGGGGCGGTGGAGCTGCACTTCACCTACGACGAAGAATTTGGCGGCGAACTGGGCCCGGGCTGGCTGCTGAAGAACCAGCTGACCCAGCCCGACCTGATGGTGGCCGCCGGCTTCTCGCACGAGGTGGTCACCGCGCACAACGGCTGCCTGCAGATGGAAGTGACCGTGCACGGCAAGATGGCCCATGCGGCCGTGCCCCACACCGGCGTCGATGCCCTGCAAGGCGCCGTGCACATCCTGAACGCGCTGTACGCCCAGAACACCGAGTACCTGCAGGTGAGCTCGCAGGTGGCCGGCATCAACCACCCTTACCTCAATGTGGGCCGCATCGAAGGCGGCACCAACACCAACGTGGTGCCGGGCAAGGTGATGTTCAAGCTGGACCGCCGCATGATCCCCGAAGAGAACCCGGTCGAGGTGGAAGCCCGCATCCGCGAGGTGATCGAACAGGCCGCCGCGCAGCGCCCCGGCATCAGCGTCGAGATCAAGCGCCTGCTGCTGGCCCGCTCGATGACCCCGCTGGCCGGCAACAAACCCCTGGTGGACGCCATTCAGCAACACGCCAAGGCAGTGCTGGGCGAAGACGTGCCCGCCGTGGGCACCCCGCTGTACACCGACGTGCGCCTGTACGTGGAGCGCGGCATCCCCGGCGTGATCTACGGCGCCGGCCCGCGCACCGTGCTCGAATCACATGCCAAGCGCGCCGACGAACGCCTTGACCTGAACGACCTGCGCGCCGCCACCAAGGTGATGGCCCGGGCCCTGAGCGACCTGCTGGCTTGAGCGGCACCACCGCCACGGCCACGACCGGGCTGATCGTGCCCGTGGACACCCCACCCCCGCTCACCGTGCTGTGGCGCGATGAGCACCTGGTGGCCGTCTACAAGCCGGCGGGCTGGCTGGTGCACCGCACCGGGCTGGACGCAGGCGAAACCCGCTTTGTGATGCAGGCCCTGCGCGACCAACTGGGCCAGCACGTGTTTCCGGTGCACCGGCTCGACAAGGGCACCTGCGGCGTGCTGGTGATGGCGCTGCACAGCGAGGCCGCGCGCGCCCTGTCGCAGTCTTTCGAGGCGCACCGCACCCGCAAGCACTACCTGGCCGTGGTGCGGGGCTGGGCCCCCCGGGCGATCGAGGTCGACCACGCCCTGCGCCCCGACGACGCCCCGCCCGATGCCCCCGTGCAAGAGGCCCACACCCGTTTCGAGCGCCTGGCCACGCTGGCCTTGCCGCCCGAGCCCGGCCAGGCACCGGCCGACCCGCGCTACCCAGCCAGCCGCCTGTCGATGGTCCAGGCCTGGCCCAGCACCGGGCGACGCCACCAGATCCGCCGTCACCTCAAGCACCTGGCCCACCCCATCATCGGCGACGCCACCCACGGCAAGGGGGCCGTCAACCGCTGGTGGGCCGAGCGTTTGGGCCTGCAACGCCTGTGGCTGCATGCGGCCACCCTCGACATCCCCCACCCCATCAGCGGCGAGTGGCTGCACTTCTCAAGCGGGCTGCTGGACACCGGCTCACCCACCGATCAGCCCGTGCCCCCCGACCTTCTGGCCTGGCAAGCCTTGCGGCAACACCCGGCCTGGCAGGCCGATGAGCCAGCCCGCCCGGGTCTGGACACCTGTGAGACAAGGACCTGACCAAGGGATCGTGCGGGGCGATAACATGCAGGACGATTGACATTCACTGACCTGCCCACACCGCTTCATGACCTACGCCCCCCTGTCCCAGCGCCTGAGCGGCGCCAGCAACTTCCGTGACCTGGGGCGCTACCCCGCCCGGGGTGGCCGGGCCATGCGCCCGGGCCGCATCTACCGCTCGGATCACCTGGCCCACCTCACGCCCGCGGATCAGGCCCGATTGCAGGCGCTGGGGGTCACGCGCACGGTCGACTTCAGAGGCCAGGGCGAACGCGCCGCGCAGGCCTACGACCTGCCCGGCGTGCAGCAGCACGCGCTGTCGATCGAGCCCACGGTGGTACAACGCGCCAAGGCTTTGCAGGACCGGGGGGAGCGCCTCACACCGGAACATGCCGCCGAACTGATGGAGCAGACCTACCGCGACTTCGTGCTGCACAACTCACCCCGCTTTGCAGAACTGTTCCGACTGCTGCTGGAAAACGACCAGCCCCTGGTCTTCCACTGCACCGCCGGCAAGGACCGCACCGGCTTTGCCGCCGCCCTGATCCTGCATGCGCTGGGCGTGGAGCAGCCCGTCGTTCTGCACGACTACCTGCTGACCAATGAGTTGTACCAGCGCCCCACGGGTTTGATCGGGCAGGGCCCCGAAGAGGTGATGCGCGTCATCTGGCGCGTGCAGCCCAGCTTTCTCGACGCAGCCCTGGACACCGTGCAGCAGCACCACGGCGGCCTGACACCCTACCTGCAGGACGTGCTAGGCGTGGGGCCCGCCGAAGTGCGCCAACTCGAATCGCTCTACCTGATTTAAGTCAGCGATGCTGATGGGCCGGTGTGGCACCGCCCTCACCTGAGTCCCTCGCCACGCATTGCGCTCTTTCCGGCTGTCCGCCACCTGGGCCGACCGGCCTGCACCATCACGGCCCAGCCCGTCGGGCCGATGGCCTCAAAACAGTGCACACCGCCCCAAGGCTCACCATTCCGGTGCCTCAAGGCCGCCCGTTCCCACGTGAAAACCCTGTATTCATGGGCACGACTTTTGCCTACATTGCTTGCATACAAGACTTGCAAACCACATCTCTTTCCAACCTTGGAGCAGCCATGTCACGCATCTACAAATCCCTGTTCGGCCAGGTGGTCCTGGCCCTGGTGGTCGGCGTCATCGTCGGCCTGGTCTGGCCTGAACAGGCCGTCAAACTCAAACCCCTGGGCGACGGCTTCATCAAGCTGATCAAAATGCTCATCCCCTTCATCGTCTTCGGCGTGGTGGTGCACGGCATCGCCGGCACGGGCGACCTCAAGCGGGTGGGCCGGGTGGGCATCAAGGCCCTGATCTATTTCGAGGTGGTCACGGCCATCGCTCTGGTGCTGGGCCTGGTGCTGGCCTGGGTGTTCCAGCCCGGCGCGGGCATGAACATCGACCCCAGCACCCTTGATGGCTCGGCGCTCGCGGCCTACAAAGAGAACGCTGGCAAGCTCACCGGCGGCGGCTTCACCGAGTTTGCCCTGCGACTGATCCCGACCACCGCCCTCAGCGGCTTTGTGAGCGGCGACGTGATGCAGGTGCTGCTGATCTCCATCCTGTTCGGCTGTGCCCTGGCCCTGCTGGGCCCCAAGGGGGAACGCATCACCTCGCTGATCGACGACCTGTCGCACGCCCTGTTCAAGACCATGGGCCTGCTGATCCGCCTGGCCCCGCTGGGCGTGCTGGGCGCGATTGCCTTCACCGTGGGCAAGTACGGCATCGGCTCGCTCAAGCAACTGGGCATGCTGGTGGCTTTGTTCTTCGGCGCCACCATTTTCTTTGTGACGGTGGTGCTGGGCCTGATCATGCGGGTGTCGGGCTTCAGCCTGTTCAAGCTGCTGCGCTACCTGCGCGAAGAGCTGATGGTGGTGTTCGCCACCACCTCGTCGGACAGCGTGCTGCCCCAGATCATGGCCAAGCTCAAGGCCATGGGCATCCGTGACTCGACCGTGGGCCTGGTGATCCCCACCGGCTACTCCTTCAACCTGGACGCCTTCTCGATCTACATCACGCTGGCCGCCGTCTTCATTGCCCAGGCCACCAACACCCCTGTCTCCACCGCCGATCTGCTGGCCATCCTGGCCATCTCGCTGGTCACCTCCAAGGGCGCACACGGTGTGCCAGGCTCGGCCATCGTGGTGCTGGCCGCCACCCTGCAGGCCATTCCGGCCATCCCCGCCATCGGCCTGGTGCTGGTGCTGTCGGTGGACTGGTTCATGGGCATCGCCCGGGCCCTGGGCAATCTGATCGGCAACTGTGTGGCCACCGTGGCCATTGCCGCCTGGGAAGGCGACATTGATCGCGAGCGGGCCCATGCGGTGCTCGATGGCCGTACCCCGAAAGCGTTGATCGACTGACGCGGCCGCTGCGCCTGCCTTCGACCGGCGAGGGGCGGGTGCCCCGGCCGGATCCGGAGGGCTGCGGACCGTCACACAGCTCCAGTAAAGTCGGCCCCCTCCCAACACCCAAGACCTACCCATGCTGAGTTCACTGCGTACCAAACTGCTGCTGATCACGACCCTCTCGGTCGTCGTGGCGCTGAGCCTCACCGGCGCCATCACCTACGTCCTGCTGCGCGCCAGCATCACCGAGACCGCAGCCCAGCAGCTGAGCGCGGCCCGCGAGGGCAATGGCATGGCCCTCGACCTGTGGGTGGCCGCCAAGGCCACCGCGGTGCAGGCCGCGGCCCATGCCGTGCAGCATGGCGACCCCCAGGGCATCGTGCTGCACATGAACAAGGCAGGTGGCTTTCCGGTGACCACCGTGGGCTGGACCGACAAGAGCTACGTCTCCAGCAGCTCCACCACCCCCGCCAACTACGACCCCACCGTTCGCCCCTGGTACAAGGCCGCCGCCGAGGCCGGCAAGCTGGTGGTCACGCCGCCCTATGCCGACGCCTCGACCGGGGTGGCCTTCGTGTCCTTTGCCGCCCCCATGCTGCGCGATGGCAGCCTGGCCGGCGTGGTCAGCGGGGCCGTGCCTCTGGACGGCGTTCGCCAGGTCGTGAACGGCGTGCACCCGACCCCCAACAGCCTGGCGATCCTGGTCACCCGCAGCGGACAGTTGCTGGCCCACGCCGACGCCAAGCTGACCCTCAAGCCGGCCTCCACGCTGTCTCCAGCGCTGGCTGGCGACTCGCTGAACCAGTTGCTCAGCGCCACCACCCCGCAGGAGCTTGAGCTCGGCGGTGTCCCCAAGCTGCTGCAGGCCCGCGCCATCCAGGGCACCGACTGGTACCTGATCGTGGCACTGGACAAGGCCGACGCCACCCAGGCCCTGGGCGAGGTGTCGCGCGGCGTGCTGCTGGCCACCGTGGTGCTGGCGCTGCTGGCTGCCGCGCTGAGCTCGGTCTTCACGGCTCGCGCCTTCCGCCGGCTGGCCCAGGTGCGCGACGCCATGGCCGACATCAGCTCCGGCGGGGGCGACCTGACCCAGCGCCTGCCGATCTCGGGGCAGGACGAGGTGGCCCAGGTGGCCGGTTCTTTCAACACCTTCGTTGACAAGATGGCCATCGTGCTGCGCGACATCCGCCAGGGGGCCGAATCGGTTCGCCTGGCCAGCGACGAGATCCGCAACGGCAACCATGACCTGTCCAGTCGCACCGAAGGCGCCGCCAGCAGCCTGGAACAGACCTCGGCCGCCCTGGTGCAACTGACGGCCAGTGTTCAGCAATCGGCGGAAGCCACGGTGCGCGCCACCCAGCTGGCCGGCGAGGCCAGCCAGGCCGCTGCCAAAGGAGGAGAAGTGGTGGCAGGCGCCGTGAGCACCATGGACGAGATCAACCAGTCCTCCGCACGCATCAGCGACATCATCGGCGTGATCGACGGCATTGCCTTCCAGACCAACATCCTGGCCCTCAACGCGGCCGTCGAAGCCGCACGCGCGGGCGAAAACGGCCGTGGTTTTGCGGTGGTGGCGGCCGAGGTGCGCAGCCTGGCCCAACGCAGTGCCACCGCAGCCAAGGAGATCAAGGGCTTGATCAGCACCTCGGAAGAGCGCGTCAGCGTCGGCACCCAGCGTGTGCAGGCCGTGGGCCAGACCATGGACGCCATCATGGGCAGCATCCGCCGAGTCAGCCAATTGATTGGGGAAATCAACGGCGCCATGCACGAGCAAAGCAATGGCATTGGCCAGATCAGCCAGGCCGTGGCCGAAATGGACCGCTCCACCCAGCAAAATGCAGCCTTGGTCGAAGAATCGGCCGCAGCGGCATCGGTGCTCAACGACCAGGCCCACCACCTGGCCCAGGCCGTTGGCGCCTTCAAGCTGGGCGACGCAGCCCCCCAAGGCACGGCCCTTGCACGGCCCAACCCGGCGGGCCAAGCCCGCCTGCACTGACCCCGGAGCCCCAAGACCCCCATGAGCAGTTCCCAGACCGAAATCGCACAACAGGTGGTGGAGTCCATCCTGGCCCAGAAACTGGCCCCCGGCGAACGCCTGGGTGAACAGGATCTGGCCGATCTTTTCGGCGTCAGCCGCACCCTGGTGCGCGAGGCGCTGATGCAGTTGCAGGCGCGCGGCTTTGTCGAGGTGCGATCGCGACGCGGCTGGTATGTGGTGGAGCCCTCGGTAGAGGACGCCCGCGATGCGTTCTCGGCCCGGCGCATCGTGGAGGCCGGCATCCTGGCCAGCGCGGGCGACGAGGGCCGGCCCCTGCAGGCCGTGACCCGGCGCCTGCGCCAACACATCGCCGACGAGCAAAGTGCCATCGAGGGCGCCGACGCAGCCGCCCGTGCCTTTCTGCTGGCGGACTTCCACGTCTGCCTGGCTGAAAGCATGGGGCACCGCAGCCTCACCGATGTGCTGCGCGACCTGACCGCCCGCACCACGCTGGCCGCCTCGCTGTACCAATCACGCCATGAAGCCAGCCAGTCGTGCCAGGAGCATGAAGCCATTGTCGAAGCGCTTGAAGCCGGTGATCTGCCCCTGGCCCGTGACCGCCTGTTGGCCCACATCGGCCATGTGGAAGAAGCCTTGCGCCCAGACACACCGCGCACCCACGACAGATTGCGCGATTCGCTGAGCCCGGTGCAACGCACGTCGGGCTGATCCCCTTAGACAGGCCGCCCATCATCTGATCGAGGGCGGCCCATAGGTACTGGCCTGCTTCTTGCTGGCTGCAGGCGCTCGGGTTTTCACTGAGCTCCGCACGGGTCGGTCTGTATACACTTTTCACATACACCCATGTGCACCAAGTGTGCAGATCCCTCGCGCGGCGGCCTCAGTTCTCCCACGTTCCGCCTTCTCCAGTCCTCAAGGAAATCAGCATGAATCCAGCGGTCCATCCCGTCGACGAACGCCTTCCCATCAACCGATTGGCCGCCCTGGGCCTGCAGCACGTGCTGGTCATGTATGCAGGTGCCATTGCCGTGCCCCTGATCATCGGCCGGGCCCTCAAGCTCGACCCCGAGCAGGTGGCCATGCTGATCTCGGCCGACCTGTTCTGCTGCGGCCTGGTCACCCTGATCCAGGCCCTGGGGGCCACGCGATGGTTCGGCATCCGGCTGCCGGTGATGATGGGCGTGACCTTCGCCTCGGTCGGCCCGATGGTGGCCATCGCCAACAGCAACCCCGGTGTGGCCGGCGCCCAGCTGATCTTCGGTGCCATCATCGGCGCGGGCGTCATCTCCATCCTGATCGCGCCGGTGGTCAGCCGCCTGCTGCGCTTCTTCCCGCCCGTGGTCACCGGTACGCTGATTCTGGTGATCGGTGTCAGCCTGATGCGGGTGGGCATCAACTGGATCTTCGGCAACCCCGTCGGGCCCACAGCCCCCAGCGTCCCGGACCCCGAACACCTGCGCTGGCTGGCCGAGGCCGGCAAACTGGCCGCGGCCCCAGGCTCGGCCCTGCCCGCCATCCCCAAGGGCCTGACCATCCTGCCCACGGTGCCCAACCCCAAGTACGCCGACCTGTTGGGCGTGGGGGTGGCCGCCCTGGTGCTGAGCTCCATCCTGGCCATCAACCGCTTTTCGCGCGGCTTTGCCGCCAACATCTCGGTGTTGCTGGGCATCGTGATCGGCGGCGTGGTCTCGGTCGCCCTGGGTCTGATGACCTTCGAAAAGGTTGGCAAGGCCCACTGGTTCGACATCGTCCTGCCTTTCGAGATCGCCACCCCTGTGTTCGACCCGCTGCTGATCCTGACCATGAGCGTGGTCATGCTGGTGGTGATGATCGAGTCGACCGGCATGTTCCTGGCCCTGGGCGAGATGACCGAGCGCAAGATCGACAACCAGGCCCTGACGGCAGGCCTGCGCACCGACGGCCTGGGCACCCTGATCGGGGGCCTGTTCAACACCTTCCCCTACACCAGCTTTTCGCAAAACGTGGGTCTGGTGGCGGTGACCGGCGTGCGCAGCCGCTTTGTGTGCGTGGCCGGCGGCGTCATCCTGATCGTGCTGGGCCTGCTGCCCAAGATGGCGGCCCTGGTCGAGTCCCTGCCCACCGTGGTGCTGGGGGGGGCCGGTCTGGTGATGTTCGGCATGGTGGCCACCACCGGCATCCGCATCCTGGGCGGGGTCGACTTCAAGGACAACCGCCACAATGCACTGATCGTCGCCATCTCCATCGGCGTGGGCATGATCCCGCTGCTGGCCCCCAATTTCCGCCAGTGGATGCCGCATGCCATCCACCCGCTGATCGAATCCGGCATTCTGCTGGCCACCCTCAGCGCCGTGGTGTTGAACCTTTTCTTCAACGGGGCACGCCACGATGAAGAAGCGATCCGAGCCGCTGCTCGCCAAGCCGACAGCCATTGAGCCTCCCGCCCCGCCTGACCGTCAGCATGCCGTCAGGATGGGGTAAGCTCTTGGCCCGCGTACGCATCCGTAGGAACCCAATTCATGTCTTCTTCCCTGTCTGCCGCCGAGCAAGCCTTGCGCGAAGCCGCCCTTGAATACCACCGCAAGCCGGTGCGGGGCAAGATCTCGGTCACGGCGACCAAGCCCCTGTCCAACCAGCGCGACCTGTCGCTGGCCTACTCGCCCGGCGTCGCCTACCCCTGCCTGGACATCCAGGCCGATCCCTCGCTGGCCTTTGAGTACACCTCGCGTGGCAACCTGGTGGGCGTGATCACCAACGGCACGGCCGTGCTCGGCCTGGGCGACATCGGCCCGCTGGCCGGCAAACCCGTGATGGAAGGCAAGGGCTGCCTGTTCAAGAAGTTCGCCGGTGTCGACGTGTTCGACATCGAACTGGCCGAGCGCGACCCCGACAAGCTCGTCGAGATCATCGCGGCCCTGGAGCCCACCCTGGGCGGCATCAACCTCGAAGACATCAAGGCCCCCGAGTGCTTCTACATCGAGAAGCAGCTCTCCGACCGCCTCAACATCCCCGTCTTCCACGACGACCAGCACGGCACCGCCATCATTTCGTCGGCCGCCCTGCTCAACGGCCTGGAGCTGGTGGGCAAGGACATCGGCAGTGTCAAGGTGGCCGTGTCGGGCGCCGGCGCCGCCGCCATCGCCTGCCTGGACGTGATGGTCGGCCTGGGCGTCAAGCGCGAGAACGTCTATGTGTGCGACTCCAAGGGCCTGATCCAGAGCGAGCGCGACGATGCCAAGAGTGGCCGCCTCGATGAGTCCAAGCGCCGCTACTGCCAGACCACCTCGGCCCGCACCCTGGCCGACGTGGTCAACGGCGCCGATGTGTTCCTCGGCTGCTCGGCCCCTGGCGTGCTGAGCGCCGAGATGGTCAAGACCATGGCGCGTCAGCCCATCATCCTGGCCCTGGCCAACCCCGAACCCGAGATCCGCCCCGAACTGGCCAAGGCCGTGCGCCCCGATTGCATCATTGCCACCGGCCGCTCGGACTACCCCAACCAGGTCAACAACGTGCTGTGCTTCCCGTACATCTTCCGGGGCGCCCTGGACTGCGGGGCCACCAAGATCACGGCCGAGATGAAGCGCGCCTGCGTGCGCGAGATCGCCGACCTGGCCAAGGCCGAGATGAGCGACGAGGTGGCGGCCGCCTACGCGGGCCAGGAACTGAGCTTCGGCCCCGACTACCTGATTCCCACCCCCTTCGATGCCCGCCTGATCCTGCGCATCGCACCGGCCGTGGCCAAGGCCGCCCAGGAGTCCGGTGTGGCCACCCGCCCCATCGAAGACATCGAGGCCTACCGCGAAAGCCTGTCGCGCTTCGTGTATGCCACCGGCATGTTCATGCGCCCGGTGTTTGCCGCAGCCAAGGCCGCCAACAAGCGTGTGGCCTATGCCGAAGGCGAAGACGAACGCGTGCTGCGCGCCGCCCAGCTGGCAGTTGATGACGGGCTGGCCCGCCCCATCCTGATCGGCCGCCCGGCCGTGATTGCCGCGCGCATCGCCAAGGCCGGCCTGCGCCTGCACCCTGGCAAGGATGTGGAGATCTGCGACCCCGAAGACGACCCGCGCTTCCGCCAGTACTGGGAAACCTACCACCGCCTGATGGGCCGCCAGGGCGTCACGCCCGAGGCCGCCAAGGCCGCGGTGCGCCGCTCCAACACCCTGATCGCAGCGCTGATGGTCAAGCTTGGCGACGCCGACGCCATGTTGTGCGGCCTGGTGGGCCGCTACGACAGCCACCTGGAGCACGTGCGCGACATCCTGGGCCTGCGCGAAGGTGCCTCGGGCTTTGCCGCGCTCAACGCGCTGATGCTCGACAAGCACACCCTGTTCATCGCTGACACCTACATCAACGAGAACCCCGACGCCCAGCAACTGGCCGAGATCGCCCTGGCGGCGGTGGAAGAAGTGAAGCGCTTCGGTCTGCCGCCCAAGGTGGCCTTCCTGTCGCATTCGAACTTCGGCTCGTCCAAGCGGGCCTCGGCCTTGAAGATGCGCGAAGCGCGCGAGATCTTCGCGCGCCTGGCCCCTGATGTGGAGTGCGATGGCGAGATGCATGGCGACGCGGCCCTGTCCGAAGATGTGCGCAACCACTCGCTGATGGACAGCAGCCTGAGCGGCGAGGCCAACGTGCTGATCTGCCCCAACCTGGACGCGGCCAACATCCTGTTCAACGTGCTCAAGACCACGGGCGGACACGGTGTGACCATTGGCCCCATCTTGCTGGGTGCGGCCGCCTCGGCCCACATCATGACCCCCTCGTCCACCATGCGGCGTGTGGTCAACATGACGGCCCTGGCCGCCGCCAACGCTGGCGTGACACGCCCGGCCTGAGCGCGCTGAACCTGGCCACAGCCCCCGGCACGGCGCCCGCCGTTCCGGGGGTTTTTTCATGCGCCGCCAGAAGAGCCCAAGGGTTGGGCATCGTTTTTGCTTTGATGCCTTCCAACCAACGGAGCCTGTGTTGATGAAAAAACGTGCCTTCTTCCAAGCGGGTCTGGCCCTGAGCCTGGCCTTGGCGCTGGGCAGCGCCCAAGCCCAGAACACCCCGATCAAGTTCCAGCTCGACTGGCGCTTTGAAGGCCCGGCCGCTCTGTTCCTGCTGCCGGCCGCCAAGGGCTACTTCAAGGACGCCAAGCTCGACGTGACGGTGGATGCCGGCAATGGCTCGGGCGGCGCTGTGCAACGCGTGGCCTCGGGCAGCTACGACATGGGCTTTGCCGATCTGGCCGCCCTGATGGAATTCCAGGCCAACAACCCCGACGCCCCCAACAAGCCGGTGGCCATCATGATGGTCTACAACAACACGCCGGCCTCGGTCATGGCGCTCAAGAAGAGCGGTATCACCAAACCGGCGGACCTGAATGGCAAGAAGCTGGGTGCACCGGTGTTCGACGCCGGCCGCCGGGCCTTCCCGATCTTTGCCAAGGCCAACCAGGTGGGCGCGGTGCAATGGACCGCGATGGACCCCCCACTGCGCGAGACCATGCTGGTGCGTGGCGACATCGACGCCATCACCGGGTTCACCTTCACTTCGCTGCTCAACCTGGAGGCGCGCGGCGCCAAGGCCAGCGACGTGGTGGTGATGCCTTACTCGGAACTTGGGGTGAAGCTGTACGGCAACGCCATCATCGCCTCGCCCAAGTTGCTCAAGGAGAACCCCGCCGCCGTGAAGGCCTTCCTGCTGGCTTTCACCAAAGGCGCCAAGGAGGTCATTGCCAAGCCTGAGGCCGCGATCGAGTACGTGAAGCAACGCGACGGCATCATCAACACCGAGCTGGAAGCCCGCCGCCTGAAGCTGGCCATCGACACCGTGATCAACAGCCCCGATGCCCGCGCCGAGGGCTTTGGCCAGGTCAACGCGGCTCGCCTGTCGCTGATGGCCTCACAGGTCTCCGATGCCTATGCCACCAAGACCCGGGCCAACCCCGACACCGCCTGGACCGGCGCCTACTTGCCGTCGGCCGCCGAGCTCAACATCCTGCCGCGCAAGTAAAAGGAAGGCGCCCGGCCGACCCGCGGTGACGGGCGGCCATGCCGCGCCTTTCGAGCTTGTGCACTGCTGCCAACCCGCGTCCGGAGAGTTTCGCATGTCCGCCCCCCTCGCCCCCCCCGATTCCGCTGCGGCCCAAGCCGCCCTGAGCGGCGCCAGCGAAGCCCCCTACTTCGTCGATTTCCGGGATGTCTGGCTGGCCTACAACGACGAGTTGCTGGCCCAGAACCATTTCGCCGTTGAAGGCATCGACCTGCAGGTCCGTCAGGGCGAGTTCATCGCCATCGTCGGGCCCTCGGGCTGTGGCAAATCAACCTTCATGAAGCTCACCACCGGGCTCAAGATGCCCTCGATGGGCCGCATCCTGATCGACGGTCAAGCCGTGACCGGGCCGCTGAAGATTTCGGGCATGGCCTTCCAGGCACCTTCACTGCTGCCCTGGCGCACCACGGTCGACAACGTGCTGCTGCCGCTGGAGATCGTCGAGCCCTACCGCTCCAGCTTCAAGCGAAAGCGCAAGGAGTACGAGGCCCGCGCCCGCGCCCTGCTGCAGAAGGTGGGCCTGGCCGGCTACGAGGACAAGTTTCCCTGGCAGCTCTCGGGCGGCATGCAACAGCGCGCCAGCATCTGCCGCGCCCTGATCCATGAGCCCAAGATGCTGTTGCTCGACGAGCCCTTCGGGGCCCTGGACGCCTTCACCCGCGAAGAGTTGTGGTGCATCCTGCGCGATCTCTGGACCGAGCAGAAATTCAACGTGATCCTGGTCACCCACGACCTGCGCGAATCGGTCTTTCTGGCCGACACCGTGTACGTGATGAGCAAGAGCCCGGGCCGTTTCGTGGTCAAGCGCGAGATCGAGCTGCCGCGTCCGCGCGAGCTGGAGCTGACCTACACCAAAGAATTCACCGACATCGTGCACGAGCTGCGCGGGCACATCGGCGCCCTGCGCAAGACCGGCGCGGCCATCCACCAGTAAGGCAGGCAATTCATGGCCAACAACAAGAAAATGATCGAACGCTGGTCGCCCTGGCTGCTGCTGGTGGCGGTGCTGGTGACCTGGCAGGTGCTGTGCTCGGCCTTCAATGTGTCCGAGTTCATCTTTCCCAGCCCGGCGCGCATCGGCAGCCAGTTCATGGAGTTCAAGTGGATCATCGCGGGCCACGCCTGGCGCACTTTCTGGGTGACGATGGCGGGCTTCGGCCTGGCCATCGTGGTGGGCGTGCTGCTGGGCTTTGTGATCGGCAGCTCACGCCTGGCCTATGCCGCGGTCTACCCGCTGATGACCGCCTTCAATGCCCTGCCCAAGGCGGCCTTCGTGCCCATCCTGGTGGTGTGGTTCGGCATCGGCGTGGGGCCGGCCATCCTGACCGCCTTCCTGATCAGCTTCTTCCCCATCATGGTCAACATCGCCACCGGCCTGGCCACGCTGGAGCCCGAGCTGGAGGACGTGCTGCGCGTGCTGGGTGCGCGCCGCTGGGATGTGCTGATGAAGGTCGGGCTGCCGCGCTCCATGCCCTACTTCTATGGCTCGCTCAAGGTGGCCATCACCCTGGCCTTTGTGGGCACCACCGTGTCCGAGATGACCGCGGCCAATGAAGGCATCGGCTACCTGCTGATCAGCGCTGGCTCGGCCATGCAGATGGGCCTGGCCTTTGCCGGCCTGCTGGTGGTCGGCGCCATGGCCATGGCCATGTACGAGCTGTTCAGCCTGATCGAGAAGCGCACCACCGGCTGGGCCCACCGGGGCTCGCACGGCGAGTAAGCCAGGGGGATGCCCATGTCACCCATGTCACCCCTGAGCCATGAGCAATGCCTGCAAGCCCTGCACCATGCCAACCGGGTGGCCCTGCAGGCCATGACCCTGGGCCGCCACCCTTTCGGGGCCGTGCTGCTGGCCCCGGATGGTGTGACGGTGCTGGCTGAACAAGGCAACATCGACACGGTCAACCATGCGGAATCCACACTGGCCCGGGAAGCCGCGTCGCGCTGGTCGGCTGAAGAGCTGGCACAGTGCAGCCTGGTCACCACCTTCGAACCCTGCGCCATGTGCGCCGGGACGATCTATTGGGCCGGCATCGGGCGTGTGGTCTATGGGGCCTCAGAGACCGACCTGCTGAGCCTGACCGGCGATCACCCGGAGAACCCGACCTTGGACCTGCCCTGCCGCGAGGTGTTCTCGTGCGGTCAACGTGCCGTGCAGGTGCTGGGACCGTTCGCCACCCTGCGCGAGGAGCTGCTGGCTCCGCACCAGGGCTTCTGGGCCACGCGCTGATCGCGCCCGGCCCCAGCCCGGCCCGATTCAATACGGCTTGAAGTTCGCCGCCACACGCTGGCGCAGGTAGTCGCCCGCGGTGATGGCCGGGTACTTCTTGTGGGGGCCTTCGATCACCGCGTCACGGTTGGCCTGGCAGAAAAAGGCCACGCTGTAGCGGGGGCCCATGGATTCGCCGGGTTGTGGGTTCTTCACACGATGGAAGTTGGAGGGCAGCAGATCATCGCTCCAGCGCATCAGCATGTCGCCGATGTTGCAAGTGATGGCCGCCTCATCGGGCTCCACCGAAGTCCAGGCCTGGGAATCCATCTCTTTGCCCGGGCACACCTGCAGCCCGCCCTGGCCCGGGCGCTGGAACAGCAGCGTCAGGCAATCGAAATCGGTGTGCGCGCCGGCACGCCACAGGTCCAGATGGGCCTGGGCTTCAGGCGGGATGGCGTAGTAGTGCAGCAGTCGCAGCGTGCTCTGGTACTCGGGGCTGGCAGGGTCGTGTGCGCCGGTGAAGAAATCGCTGGCAAAGCCCAGCTTGTCCGCAAAGCACGACAGCACCTTCATGCCCAAGGCCCAGCAGTCGGCCTCGAAAGCCAGCATGGTGGACTGGAAACCCGGCAACTCCGACTCGGTGGGCCACAGGCCTGCCATGTGGGGGCGCGTGATCTGGTAGGACTCCTTCTGGTCCGGGGTCCCTGTGCTGGGCCTCACCTGGGCCTTGGTTTCCCAGCCCACGTTGTTGGCCTTCTGGTGCGGCCACTGGGCCTTGACCGCATCGGGCAGGGCAAAGAAGCGCTCCGAGGTGGCAAAGGCCTCGCGCACCGCCGCCAGGTCGATGCCGTGGTCGATGATCTGGAAGAAGCCCACATCCACGGCAGCCGACCACAGCTCGTCGGCAATCTGGGCCTTGCGGGTTTCATAGTCGGCCAGCGAGATGCGGCGGATCTCACGCTGGCCGGTTTCAGACCCCATGGCGCCCATGCGCGATTCCTTGGCCAGTTCAGACTGGGCCGAGGCGGTGGGTGGCAAGGGGGCGGCGGGGGACAAGAGGGTGGCAGTGCTCATTCAGGGCTCCTTCAAGCGGGATCAGGGGGTGGCAACACAGCCCGTACCCCAGAGACTGCCCCTGATCAATCGCCTGGCGTCAATCCAGTTCGATCCAACCGGCCGGGCTGGCCCCTGAGGCACATGCGGGCACCGGCCTGCTGTCAGGCTGGCCCCGCCGGGCCTCAAGAGCAATTCCCGGTCTGCCCCAGGCCTGGCACATGGACCGGCTCGGGCAGCTGAACGCTTCTACTCTTGCCAAGGTTCAAGCAGGTTTCAGGCCAGGCCTGGCTCGCATCAAACGCACCATCGTGGCGCAAAACGCCTCAGCCCGGTGCTGCCAGGTCCAGCTCAGCCGCACCGCCCCCAGCCAGTACCGCACTGTGGCAACCCTCTGGGGGTGGCATGAAAACTGCAGCCGGTGTCCGGCAAGAGTAGAAGCGTTCAGCGGCCCAGCCGCTCGGAAATTGCTCTTGAAGTCAGGCGCAGGCCACCGGGTTCTTCCCGGAGCAGCGTTGTCTTCAGGGGCTGGCCGCACGGGTGGCATCCCGAGACAGCGCCGGCCCGCGCCTCCAGCCCAACGTGCCCCACACGCCAACCGAGGAGTGCTTTTTCCATGCAACGCCGTTCCCTGCTGCGCGCCAGCGCCGCCGCCACACTCGCCACCACCGCTCTCGCCACCCCCTGGGTGCGCGCCCAGGGCTCGCTGCAGAAATTCAAGTTCAACCTGGGCTGGAAGATCGAAGCCTCGGGTGCCGGCTTTCTGCTGGCCCAGCAACGCGGCTACTACAAGGACGCCGGGTTGGACGTGAGCATCGACACCGGCAACGGTTCGGCCGCAGCCATCAGCCTGGTGGGCAGCGGCGCCTACGACGTGGCGTCGGCCGACCTGTCGACGATGATCGAATTCAACCTGGCCAACCCCACGGCGCAGTTGCTGGCCGTGGCCATCCAGTACGACCTGAACCCCAACTCGATCATCGTGCGCAAGGACGGCCCCATCAAGAAGCCGGCCGACCTCGCCGGCAAAACCTTGCTGGGCCAGCCTTTCAACGCCTCGCGCAAGCTGTTCCCGGCCTTTGCCAAGGCCCAGGGCTTCGACCCGTCGGGCGTGAAGTGGGAAAACGTTTCGCCCGACATCGGCGACACCCGCTTTGTGAAGGGCGACTTCGACGGCGCGGCCTACTTCTTCTTCACCGGCCTGCTCAACCTCAAGGCGCGCGGCATGGGCCCTGAGCAACTCACGGTGTTCCGGTTTTCCGACCTGGGCATGAAGTCTTATGGCAACGGCCTGGTGGCCAACCCCAAAAGCCTGCAGGAGCGCCCCGACGCCATGAAAGCCTTCGTGAAGGCCACGACCCGAGGCTGGATCGAAGTGATGGCCGACCCGCGCGCCGGAGCCGCCGCCATCAAGACCCGCGAGCCCCTGGCCAACGAAGAACTGGAATACGAACGCCTCAAGTTGATCGTGGACGGCACCATGAAGACCGCCGACACCCGCGCCAATGGCTGGGGGGCCGCCACCCCGGCCCGGCTGCAGGCCACCATAGACGAGACCGTGACCGCCTTCGGCCTCAAGGGCTCGCCCACGCTGGCCGAGTTCTGGACCGACCGCTTCCTGCCCACCGCGGCCGATCGCAAGCTGAAGGCCTGAACCCGCCTGCTCACCTGCCAACCGAGTCCACCCCATGCCGCAACTGCCCATCCTGGACCTGACCGACGCCCTGCTGCCGGGCGCGGCACGCAGCGCTGAAGTGGCACGCCAGTTCGGCGCCGCCGCCCGCGACTCAGGCTTCTTCTACGTGCGCCACCACGGCGTGCCCGAAGCCTTGATCGCGCAGCAATTCGCCTTGGCCGAACAACTGCTGACCCTGCCGGCCGGCGTGCGCGACGCCCTGTCGATCCGCCACTCGCCGTCCTCTCGGGGCTACGAGGCCCTGGGCGCCCAGACCCTGGACGCCCAGGCCCACCCCGACCTCAAGGAAAGCTTCTACTGCGGTCTGGCCTACCCCGACGACCACCCCTATGTGCGCGCGGGCTACCAGACCTATGGCCACAACCAGTGGCCGCCGCAGCTGCCCGAGGCCCCGGCCCGCTGCGAGGCCTACCAGCAGGCCATGCTGGCCCTGGCCAGGCGGCTGATGCAACTGATGGCGCTGTCACTGGGTCTGGCCGAAACCTACTTCGACCCCAGCAACGGCAGCCCCATGGTGACCCTGCGCATGGTGCGCTATCCGCCCCACCCCGACAGTGCTGACGAGCGCACCTTCGGGGCCGGCGCCCACACCGACTGGGGCGCGCTGACCCTGCTGGCCCAGGACAGCCATGGCGGCCTGGAGGTGTGCACCCCGTCGGGCCAGTGGATCGACGCCACGCCCCTGCCCGGCACCCTGGTGGTCAACCTGGGCGACATGATTCCGCGCTGGACCAACGGCCTCTACCACTCCAACCCGCACCGCGTGCGCAACCGCCACTCGGGCGGCCAGGCGCGCTACTCGATCCCCTTCTTCTACGAGCCCGACTACCTGGCCCCGATCGAGCCCGTGCCGGGCACCGTGGCCCCGGGCGAAACGCCGCGCTACAGCCCCTGCACGGCGGGCGAGCACCTGCGCCAGATGTACCTCAAGACCTACGCGCCCGCGGCCTTGCCCACCGCGGACACCACCCCGGCCAACCCATGAAACTCTGGTTCAACCTGTTCACCCCCGACCCGCAGGCCCTGCTGGATTTCTACCAGGCCCTGCTGGGCCTGCCCGAGTCCGTGGCCAGCCGCTCGCCCATCTACCGGGCGCTGGAGACGGCCGACTTCCAACTGGGCTTCAACGCCCACCCGGCCTACGAACTGCTGGGCCTGCCCGAGCGGGCCCCGGCCCCGGGCAGCGTGCCGCCAGTGAGCGCCTACTGCACCTTCATGCTCGACACCGCCGAGGCGGTCAGCCACGGCGCCGAGTGCGTGACCAACCTGGGCGGGCGTCTGATCAAGCCCCCCTACGCCACGTACTACGGGCAATGGCAGGCGGTGCTGGCCGACCCGCAGCACAACGTGTTCAGGCTCAGCGCCATAGGCCTGCCACCCGGGGTGGCCAGACCGGCGTTTCCGCTGTCGGATTGAAGCCCCCTGGCACCCTTCACCAGTGGCCCTGAGGAAACCGCCGCAATCCTGCGCAATCGTGCGCCATGTGGTCCCTGACCCTCTGAGGCCTCTTCGGCTCCCCTACACTCCAACGCATGTCCTGGCACGCCCGACTCGATCTCCAATACCGCCTGCAAGCCAGCCCCGCCGGATCCGGGGCCGACGCCGAAGCCCCTGCCCGCCGCACCGTGGCCCACCACCAGCATGATGGGCCGCTGCGCATCCTCAAAAGCCTCTACCCCGAAGGCCCGATCTGCCACAACGTGCTGGTGCACCCGCCCGGCGGCCTGGTGGGGGGCGACACGCTGGACATCCGCGTTCAGGTCGAACCTGGCGCGCACGGTCTGGTGACGACACCGGGTGCCACCCGTTTCTACCGATCCCTGGGTGAGCCTGCCCTGCAGCGCAGCAGCCTGCACCTGGCCGAGGGCGCGCGCCTGGAGTGGTTGCCGCTGGAAGCCCTGGCCTACAACGCCTGCGAAGCCCGCAACGAACTGCGCATGCACCTGGCCCCCGGGGCCGAGCTGATGGGCTGGGACATCACCGCCCTGGGCCTGCCCCATGCCGACCAACCCTTCGCGCAGGGCAGCTTTGCGCAGCACATCGAGCTGCCCGGCGTGTGGCTGGAACGCGGCCGCATCGCGGCCAGCGACACCCGGCTGCTGCAAAGCCCGCTGGGCCTGGCCGGCCAGCGCTGCGTAGGCTCGCTGTTCCTGGTGGCCGGCAGCGCCCTGGGCCGCCAACGCAGCGAACAGGCCCTGGCCCTGGCCCGCGAAGCCAGCAGCGGCCACACCCTGGCCGACTGGAGCGGCGCCACCTGCCCCAACGAGCAGGTGGTGGTGGTGCGCGTGCTGGGCCCGCAGGTCGAACCGGTGATGCAGTTGCTGCGCGCCGTCTGGGCGAGTTGGCGCAGCCAGCTGTGGCAACTGGGCAGCACCCCGCCGCGCATCTGGGCCATGTAGGGGTGGCCGAGCCGCGACGGGCTTAAAGTGTGCAACCAACCCGGAGGCCCCGCATGACCCCCAACCCTGCCACTGAGCGCCCAGCCAACCCCGTCACCGCCGGGCTTCAGGTGCTGGCCTTTGACATCTTCGGCACCGTGGTTGACTGGCACGGCAGCATCCGCGCCGAAGTCGAAGCCCTGGCCCCCGGCATCGATGGCGACGCCTTCGCCAACGCCTGGCGTGCCGGCTACAAACCCGCCATGGCACGGGTCATGAGCGGCGAACTGGGCTGGACGCGCATCGACGAGCTGCACCGGATGATCCTGTACGAGCTGCTGCCCCGCTTCGGCCTGGACCACCTCGACGAGGCGGCGCGCCAGCACCTGAACCGCGCCTGGCACCGCCTGAACCCCTGGCCCGACAGCGTGGCCGGCCTGCACCGACTGAAGCAGCGCTACACCCTGTGCACCTTGTCCAACGGCAATCTGGGCCTGCTGACCAACATGGCCAAACGCGCCGGCCTGCCCTGGGACTGCATTCTGAGTGCCGAGGTGTTCCGGGCCTACAAACCCGACCCGGCCACCTACCTGGGCGTGGCCCAGGTGTTCGATGTGGCGCCCCATCAGGTGATGCTGGTGGCCACCCACCACGACGACCTGGCCGCGGCGCGCCAGTGCGGCCTGCGCACGGCCTACATCGAGCGCCCGCTGGAGCATGGCGCGGCTCACCCCAAGGACAGCTCACCCCAGCCCGGCAATGAGCTGCACGGCACCAGCCTGCTGCACCTGGCCGAGCAGCTCGGTTGCTGAAGGCCCTGCCACAGGGCCCGACCTGATCAGATCGCCACCAGCTGCCGGATGCCCTTGTCAGCCATCTCGCTTCCCGGGCCCCGGGCGATCACCTCACCGCGCTCCATGACCAGGTAGTCGTCGGCCAGCTCCTCGGCAAAATCGTAATACTGCTCGCACAGCAGGATGGCCATGTCGCCCCGGTCGGCCAGCATGCGGATGACGCGGCCGATGTCCTTGATGATGCTGGGCTGGATGCCTTCGGTGGGCTCATCCAGGATCAGCAGGCGCGGCCCGGCGGCCAGGGCCCGGGCGATGGCGAGCTGCTGCTGCTGCCCGCCCGACAGGTCACCGCCACGCCGGTGCAGCATCTGCTTGAGCACCGGAAACAGCTCATACAGCTCGGCTGGCACCGGGGTGCTGCCCGGCTTGTAGGCCAGCCCCATGCGCAGGTTCTCTTCGACCGTGAGGCGGGCAAAGATCTCGCGCCCCTGGGGCACAAAGCCGATGCCGGCCCGGGCCCGCTCGTAAGGCGTGGCCTTTTCGATGGCCCGGCCGTCGAACTCGATGCTGCCGGTCTTGATGGGCACCAGGCCCATCAGGCTTTTCAGCAGGGTGGTCTTGCCGACGCCGTTGCGGCCCAGCAGCACGGTGACTTTGCCGAGGGTGGTTTGCAGGCTCACGTCACGCAGGATGTGGGAGCCGCCGTAGTACTGGTTGATGTTCTTGACGGTCAGCATGGTGGGATCTCCGGTGTTACCGGGTTAAGGGGTCGAGCGGTCTGCGGCGTCTGCTGCGTCGCTGCTCTCTTTTGGGCGCATGCCTTGTTTTGGGTCGGAGGCCGGGATTGCGCCCCGGCGGGCGCCTCACTTTCTTTGTCTCGCCAAAGAAAGTAAGCAAAGAAAGGCGACCCGACGTGCACGCCCTGCTGCGCAGGGTGCGCTGCGCTGCTCAACTTGGGCGGGGTCTCGCTAAACTCGCTGCGCTCAAACAGACGCGAGCCCTTTTTCCGCCCAAGTCTGCGCTGCTCGCCGTGCCCGACGGGAGGGTGGGAGCGGGAACCAACGGCTGCTGCTGCGCAGCGGCGCCTGTTTGTTTCACTCGGAGGGCGCGGCTGCTTCGCAGCGCGGATGGGCGCCAGCGCTCTGCCCAGAACAACCAACGCAGATATACCAGCGCCGCTGGATGCACCGGCACTGCCGACTTCATCAGTGCGCTCGCAAGCTCGCCCGCACCCGTACCCGCTTGCCCCGTGGGGCAGGGCCGAGCAGCGCAGCGACAGGGGGATCAGGCCCCGCGTCTGTTTGAGCGCAGCGAGTTTAGCGGGGACCCCCCTGGCGCGAGCAGCGCAGGGAACCACGAAGTGGCCCTGACTTCGGGTCGCCTTTCTTTGGGGTACTTTGCTTTGGCGAAGCAAAGAAAAGTGCCTCGGCCGCCGGGACGAACCCCCGGCCTCCGCCCTCAAACAAAGAGCAGAAGGAAGAAAGCGCACCGAAGGGCAGATGCCAAACATCAACAAACCCTCACCTTCCAAGATAAACCTCAATCACCCGCTCATCCGCCTGCACCTGATCCAGCGTGCCCTGCGCCAACACCGACCCATCGCACAGCACCGTGACGATGTCAGAGATGGTCCGGATGAAGCTCATGTCGTGCTCCACCACCATCAGCGAATGCTTGCCCTTCAAGGTCAGGAACAGCTCGGCCGTGCGGGCGGTCTCTTCGTCGGTCATGCCGGCCACGGGTTCGTCGAGCAGCAGCAGCTTGGGGTCTTGCATCAGCAACATGCCAATCTCAAGCCATTGCTTCTGGCCGTGGCTCAGGTTGCCCGAGAGCCGGCTCACCGAATCGGCCAGGTGGATGGTGTGAAGCACTTCGGCCAGGCGGTCTTTCTGGGCCGAGTCGAGCTTGAAGAACATCGAGGCCCGCACGCCCTTGTGGGTCTTGAGCGCCAGCTCCAGGTTCTCGAACACCGTCAGGTGCTCGAACACCGTGGGCTTCTGGAACTTGCGCCCGATGCCCAACTGGGCGATCTCGGCTTCGCGGTAGCGCAGCAGGTCGATGGTGCTGCCGAAAAACACCTTGCCCTCATCGGGCCGGGTCTTGCCGGTGATGATGTCCATCATCGTGGTCTTGCCGGCGCCATTGGGCCCGATGATGCAGCGCAACTCGCCGGGAGCGATGTCCAGCGACAGCTTGTTGATGGCCTTGAAGCCATCAAAGCTCACACTCACATCCTCCAGGTACAGGATGCGGCCGTGGCTCACGTCCACCTCACCGGGCACCATGACGCGGCCAAAGCCGGCCGTGCGGCCCCCCGATTCGGTGTTGTTCTTGCCGCTTTCCAGGGCGGCCATGCGGGCTTCGACGCGGCGAGCGCCCTGTTCCAACAGATCTGGCGTCATTTGGCGCCCCCTTCACGAATCTTCTTCACCAGGCCCACCACCCCATGCGGCAGGTACAGGGTCACCGCAATGAACAGCGCCCCCAGGAAATACAGCCAGAACTCGGGCGCCGTCACGGTCAGCCAGCTTTTGGCACCATTGACGATGAAGGCCCCGATCACCGGCCCGATCAGGGTGGCACGCCCTCCCACCGCAGCCCACACGGCCATCTCGATCGAGGCGGCGGTGCTCATCTCGCTGGGGTTGATGATGCCCACCTGGGGCACATACAGGGCCCCGGCCACACCGCACATCACGGCCGACAGCGTCCAGATGGTCAGCTTGTAGGGCAGCGGGTTGTAGCCCGAGAACATGACCCGGCTCTCGGCGTCGCGGATGGCCTGCAGCACACGGCCGAACTTGCTGCGAATCAGCCAGCGCGCCATCAGGAAGAAGCCCAGCAGCGTGAGCCCGGTCAGCACGAACAGCGTCATGCGCATGCTGGGGGTGGCGATCGGCAGGCCGAGGATGCGCTTGAAATCGGTGAAGCCGTTGTTGCCGCCAAAGCCGGTTTCGTTGCGGAAGAACAGCAGCATGGCCGCAAAGGTCAGGGCCTGGGTGATGATCGAGAAGTACACCCCCTTGATGCGCGAGCGGAAGGCGAAGAAGCCGAACACCAACGCCACCAGGCCGGGCACCAGCACGATCAGCAGCAGGGTGGCCACAAAGCTGTCGGACAGCGCCCAATGCCAGGGCAGGGCCTTCCAGTCAAGGAACACCATGAAGTCGGGCAGGTCGCTCTTGTAGTTGCCGTCGCGGCCGATCTGGCGCATCAGGTACATGCCCATCACATAGCCGCCCAGTGCAAAGAACAGGCCGTGACCCAGGCTCAGGATGCCGGTGTAGCCCCAGATCAGGTCCATGGCCAGGGCCACGATGGCGTAGCACATGATCTTGCCGACCAGCGCCACGGCGTAGTCGCTGAGGTGCAGGGCACTGTCGACCGGCACCAGCAGATTCAGAGCGGGCGCCACGGCGCAGACCACGATCAGGGCCAGCAGGAAGGCGCCCCAACCGGCGCCGGTCAGCAAAGGCGCTGGCGCCGGCAGGGTGAAGGATGAGGAGGTGCGTGAAGAGGGGGTCATGCTCATGGTCATGGAGTTCGCTCCTGGTTCAGGCTTCGGCGGAGCGGCCCTTCATCGCGAAGATGCCTTGCGGGCGCTTCTGGATGAAGACGATGATGAACACCAGCACCGCGATCTTGGCCAGCACGGCCCCGGCGATGCCTTCGAGGAATTTGTTCAGGATGCCCAGGCCCAGCGCGGCGTAAACGGTGCCGGCCAATTGGCCCACCCCGCCCAGCACCACCACCATGAACGAGTCCACGATGTAGCCCTGGCCCAGGTCAGGCCCCACATTGCCCACCTGGCTGAGCGCACAGCCGGCCAGACCGGCAATGCCCGAGCCCAGTGCGAAGGCATAGGTGTCGATGCGGGCCGTGTTGACGCCCATGCATGAGGCGATCGGGCGGTTCTGCGTGACGCCGCGCACAAACAGGCCCAGGCGGGTCTTGCCGATCAGGAAGGCCATGGCCAGCAGCACGGCGGCGGCAAAGGCGATGATGATGATGCGGTTCCAGGGCAGTTGCAGATTGCCCATGAGCACCACGCCACCACTCATCCAGCTGGGGTTTTCCACGCCCACGTTCTGGGCACCGAAGACCGAACGCACCAACTGCATCAGCATCAGGCTGATGCCCCAGGTGGCCAGCAGGGTTTCGAGCGGGCGACCGTACAGGAAACGCAGCACGCTGCGCTCCAGCGCGGCGCCCATCAGGGCCGAGGCAGCAAAAGAGACCGGCACCGCAGCCAGCAGGTACCAATCGAAGGCGCCAGGCAGGTACTTCTGGAACAGGCCCTGCACCACATAGGTGGCGTAGGCACCAATCATCATCAGCTCGCCATGCGCCATGTTGATGACGCCCATCAGCCCGTAGGTGATGGCCAGCCCCAGGGCCACCAGCAGCAGGATGGAGCCCAGGCTGATGCCCGAAAACAGCGCGCCCAGGCGGTCACTCCAGACCAGCGAGGCCTCGATCTTCTGCAGCGAAACCTGGATCACGCCCTTGACCTCGGGGTCGGCCTCGTCTTTCAGACGCTCCACCAGCACGGTCTTGGTGCTGGCGTTGTGGCTGTCGCCCAGCAGGCGGGCCGCCTCCAGGCGCCTGGCCCGGTCGGCGCTGCCCAGCAGGATGCGGGCGCGCACCAGGGTCAGCTGCTCTTTCAGGCTGGCCACGCTTTCGGCGGCCAGTGCTTTTTCAATCAGGGGCAGGCGGGCTTCGTCGGTTTCCGCCTCCAGGGTCTTGAGGGCCTCGCGGCGCAGTTTCTCGTCGGGCGAGAGCAGCTTGAGGCCGGCCAGCGCGGCATCGAGCTCAGCGCGCATGCGGTTGTTGTTGATGACGTCTTCGGCATCGTCGGGCACGGCGCTTTCAGCGCCGGTGGCGGGGTCGATGGCCTTGCCATCGCGGACCAGCCAGACCTGCACGGACTTGTCGCCCGCCTTGATCTTGACGGCGTCGTCGGCCAGGGCCTGGATCAGGGCCACGGTTTTTTCGTCGGGGTTGGCCGTGGCCTTGGCCAGGGCTTCGATGCGGGCGTCGGTGTCGCCAGCGGCCAGCGCCTGGGCCAGTGCGGGCTCCAGGGCATGGGCCTGCAGGCTGGTCAGCACGGCAGCAAGTAAGAGGAGAAATCGGGTCAGCATGGCGCCTCGGCAATCAGGTTCGGGCGCCGCACCCGGCCGCATGGCCGGCGCGGCGCCCCGGGGACCTGCAAGGCGGGTTGCAGGTCGGTCTAAGACCTTGAACACGCGCTGAGCAGGGTCGGTGGTCAACCCTGCATCAGGCCTCGTCAGGTCCTTACTTCTTTTCAGGCTCGTCGGCCTTCTTGTCGTTGCCTTCGATGTAGGGGCTCCAGGGCTTGGCCTTGACCGGGCCCGGGGTCTTCCAGACCACGTTGAACTGGCCGTCAGCCTTCACTTCGCCGATGAACACCGACTTGTGCAGGTGGTGGTTCTTCTCATCCATCTTGGACACGATGCCGCTCGGGGCCTTGAAGGTCTGGCCGGCCATGGCGGCAATCACCTTGTCAACATCGGTGCTCTTGGCCTTTTCGACGGCCTGCTTCCACATGTTGATGCCGATGTAGGTGGCTTCCATCGGGTCGTTGGTCAGCGGCTTGTCCTTGTGGCCAGCCACGTTGTGGGCCTTGGCGTAGGCGCTCCACTTCTTGATGAACTCGTCGTTGGTCGGGTTCTTGATCGACATGAAGTAGTTCCAGGCGGCCAGGTGGCCCACCAGCGGCTTGGTGTCCACGCCGCGCAGCTCTTCTTCACCCACCGAGAAGGCCACCACCGGCACGTCCTTGGCCTTCAGGCCGGCGTTGCCCAGTTCCTTGTAGAAAGGCACGTTCGAGTCGCCATTGATGGTGGACACCACGGCCGTCTTGCCGCCCTGGCTGAACTTCTTGATGTCGGCCACGATGGTCTGGTAGTCAGAGTGGCCGAAGGGGGTGTACTTCTCGTCGATGTCGGATTCCTTCACGCCCTTGCTCTTCAGGTAGGCGCGCAGGATCTTGTTGGTGGTACGGGGGTACACATAGTCGGTGCCCAGCAGCACCCAACGCTTGGCCGCACCGCCATCCTTGCTCATCAGGTAGTCGACCGCAGGAATGGCTTGCTGGTTGGGCGCAGCACCGGTGTAGAACACGTTCTTGCTCAGTTCCTCACCTTCATATTGCACGGGGTAGAACAGCAGGCCGTTGAGTTCTTCCACCACCGGCAGCACCGACTTGCGGCTCACCGAGGTCCAGCAGCCGAAGATCACAGCCACCTTGTCCTGGGTCAGCAGCTGCTTGGTCTTCTCGGCAAACAGCGGCCAGTTGGAGGCCGGGTCCACCACCACGGGCTCAAGCTTCTTGCCCATCACACCACCCTTGGCGTTGATTTCTTCAATCGCCATCAGCACGGTGTCTTTCAACACGGTTTCAGAAATGGCCATGGTGCCCGACAGGCTGTGCAGCACGCCGACCTTGATGGTGTCTTCGGCGGCGTGGGCCGGGATGGCGCTGATGCCCGCCAGCGCGACGGCGGCGGTGAGGGCCTTGAGGGTGAAGCGACGTTGCATGAGGGGACTCCGGTTGAGGTTGGATCGTTGCGTCACTGCGGCGGGTGCCTGGGAAATCAGTGACGACGGAAGTGATCGTAGGAACCGGGGCGCGATGCGGAAATACGCCGGGTGGCGTATGCGGCGCTACAAGGTCGAACCGGATCTGCCCGGGCCACCTGGATGCAACGTGGCGTCAGCCCAACAGCTTCCACCCTGAAATCACTCCGTGAGCTACATCAAAGCAACCGTCTGTCGAACTGATGAGGCCCAAACACTTCATAATGTTTGAAGCCGTTTTTGCCAGATTCATCAGTAAAGCTTGTCCCGAGCCAACCCCGTCGCCCCACCACTTCTCAAGCGATCCATGCGCTGCCAGCAACCGTGACCACCACTGCATTCCAGCGACTCGATCGGTGGATCTACCGGGGCCTGTTTGGCTTCTCGGCCTATCTGTTGCCGGTCGCGATTGCCCTGTTTTCTCTCTGGGCGATGTGGGTCTGGCCTTCAGCGCACCCTGAGGTGGAGAGCCACCGGCTGAACTTCAAGGCCCAACTTCAAGAGCCCGCGACTTCAGACCCTCTGAAGGCAGATCGCCAACTGGCAAAGGCCCCCAGCTTCGAATTCTTCGATACCCGACTGTCCGAAAATCCGGTCTGGTTCCAGTTCAGCCTGCATCGAAAAGAAAATGAGAGAAATGAAACTGTTGAGTTTCCATCTCGCCATTTGATAAGCCTGGCATGTTGGGACCGCCTTGACATGCGATCCGTCGGACAGGCCACACGTGAACAACTTCAAGGTGATCTGATCGCCTCCCGCAGGGCCTTTGCCTACCCCGTGCCCGAGGGGCGAGCCGATCTCGAACTGACCTGCCAGGCCCAGTTCATCGGCCCTGCCCGGCTCACGGTGGAGCTGTGGAAGAACGCCGATCTGGCCATCGCGGCCCGATCCTACGAACGCAACTCAGGCCTGCTCGACGGAGGCCTGATCGTGCTGTCCGTGTTCGTCCTGATCACGGCCTTGATCAATCGCAACAGCACCTACCTGCTGTTCGCCATCTGGCTGACCATCAACCTTCGCATGGCGGCCTTGTCAGCGGGCTGGGACACCCAATGGCTGGACATGACCATCCCGGCGGAATGGATCCAGCGTGTCAGGCTGATCACGGTGGCCCTGATCTATGTGGTCACCGTCACGCTGTACAAGAGTCTGTTCAAGGAACATCTGAAGGAGGTCGATGGGTCGTGGCTGATGCGATTTACGCAATGGTCGTGTCCCCCTGTCCTGGCGTGCTCGTTGTTTCTGGGCTTCCCAACCTTTCTACCCATGCTCTGGGTCTGCGCCACCATCACTTGTGCGACGCTGGTGTTCTACTTGCTCAGGATCCTGCTGTCCACGAGGTCCACGGTAGCCGCCTGGTACGGAGCCTCCATTGCAGTGATGCTGGCATCCAGCCTGTATGAAGTCATCGCCGCAGCCTTGGGCTACAAGTCCCTGATCGGCTCGGTCAACAGCGTCACGGCAGCGCTGTCGTCCAGCCTGCTGGCCTCTCTGGCCATCGCAGCCCAGATGCGTGATGAGCACACCCGTCGACTGCAGGCTCAGGCCAAACTGCAACAGACCTATGAGGCACTACCCATCGGCCTGTTCACGCTGGACAGCCACGGCGCGTTTCTGAGTGCCAATCCGACGTTGATCTCGGCCCTGGGCCCCGCGGTGCTGGCCCCTGGCAGCAACCGCTGGGACCAGTATTTCGGCCCGGACTCCTGGCTGCGCCTGCAGCACATGCTCAACGCCCGGGTGAATGCCGAAATCGAGGTCCAGAGCACCCGCGACCGGCGCAGTGACAACGCCAGCAAATTTTTGGTCAAGGCGACCCTGGCGGGCGAGCACATCGAAGGTTCGCTGGAAGACATCACCGAGCGCTCGCGGGCCACCGCCCACCTTCAGTTCCTGGCGCATCACGACGCACTGACCAAGGCCTTGAACCGAACTGCCATCCAGGATGTGTTGGAAGAAGCCGTCTGGAACACCCGGCCAGGCGCATCGCTGGCACTGGCCTACCTGGATCTGGACCGATTCAAGCTGATCAACCACTTGTATGGGCACGCTGCTGGCGACGAGGTGCTGCGCCAGGTCGTGAGCCGAGTCACCCACCTGCTGTCCAACGAGATGTCGATCGGCCGGGTCGGCGGTGACGAGTTCCTGGTCACCATGCCTCAGACACGCATTGCACACGCCACTCTGCTGTGCCAGGGCATCATCAACAGCATCAGCAGCCGCCCCTACAAGGTGGGCGACCGCAGTTTTCACGTGCGCGGCTCCATCGGCCTGATCGAGGTACAGCTCGGTACCGAATCAAAGGACGCGATCTCCACCGCCGACCGGGCCTGTCGTGACGCCAAGGCAAGCCATGGCAATCACCTGGTGGTTTTTGAAAAGAACTCGCCCCTGTTCCAGGAACACCAGGCAGAGATGCGCCTGGTGGAGCAGCTCTCGGCCACCGGTGAAGCGCCCGAGGGGCTGTTCCTGGAAATGCAGCCCATCATGTCGCTGGATGCCCCGTTCAAATCGCTGAATTTTGAAGTTCTGCTCAGGATGCGCGACAGCAAGGGACAGCTCACACCGACCTCGCGCTTGATTGCAGCGGCCGAGTTCAGCGGCCGCATGGGCGTGATCGATCGTTGGGTGCTCTCGCAGACGCTGAGCTGGATCGAGGCCAACCAGAGTCGGCTGAAGCAGACCCTGTTCGTCTGCATGAACCTCAGCGGCGCTTCGCTCAATGACGAGCGCTTTGTGCAGGAGGTCTTCCAGATGCTCCAGCGCCATGCGACCATCGTCAATAGCCTGTGCCTGGAGATCACCGAAAGCGTCGCCCTGCACGACCTGGAGAACACCCGGCGCTTTGTCGACCGGGTGCGCAGCCTGGGCGCCAAGGTGGCGCTGGACGACTTCGGGGCCGGCTACACCTCGTTCTCGTACTTGCGAGATCTGCCGGCCGATCTGCTCAAGATCGACGGCAATTTCATCGTCAACATGAACCAGCACCCGGCCAATGTGGCCATCGTCGAGGCCATCGTCAGCCTGGCGCGCAACCTCGGGATGAAGACCATCGCCGA
Organism: Curvibacter sp. GW821-FHT09D12; assembly: GCF_059416245.1. Taxonomy (NCBI): domain Bacteria; kingdom Pseudomonadati; phylum Pseudomonadota; class Betaproteobacteria; order Burkholderiales; family Comamonadaceae; genus Curvibacter; species Curvibacter sp. GW821-FHT09D12. The sequence continues at coordinate 225,474 of NZ_JBWKOU010000007.1, forward strand.
GTGGGCCGAAGACCCGGCCACAGTGCAAACGCTGGCCGACATCGGGGTGGATTACGTGCAAGGCTTCATCATCTCGAAATCGCGCGATCCGAACGACATGTTGCAAGGAGATGCCTCGGCCGACTTCATTCAGGACGAGGGCTTGAAGGCCATGGTCGCCGGCCTGGAAGAGCAGCGCAAACTGCCATCCGACCTGATCCCACCCGGCTCACTGGGCCGCAAGATGAACCTCGGCAGTTGAGCGCCGCACTGACATGGGCTGCAGCGCCGGCCTCACAACAGCCGCTTCCTGTTCAATCTCAATGTCCGGGTGACAGGTATGAAAGAAGAAATCGTACAGCGGGTGCTGTGAAGCACGCCACAGGGGCTCCACGTCCGCCACTTTCAGGGACATCACCCGGTGGGGCAGATTGCCCGCATGTTTCAGCGGCACACAACCCAACTCAGGAAAGACATCGGAAAACAGCAGGCGCTTGTACTGGCGATCAATTGGCGGGCGTCCGGCAATCACCATGCAGTCCACCTGAGACTGCACACAATACAGATAGAAGGCCTTGAACAGGACGGTCTTGACCAGGTGGCCGGCCACCCCATCCTTGATGCCCAGGCGCACGGCCTCAGCCAGGCGACGCCGGTGCAGCCATTCAGGCAAACGCACCGACTGCTCCAGCGGCAGCGCATCGTTCCGGTTGGTCTGGATGCGCATGGTGCCCAAAGGTGAGCCATCAAGCCGTGACTCGGCCAGCAGGACCACGGCGTCCGAGTTGAAATCGGACAACTCAGGCTGCCTCAGTTGCTCGGCAAACACCGGCAGGTGCCGTGCATAGGCGGCGTGACGCACAGCCACGGCTTTGGCCAGCTCGTCTTCCGTGCGCACCAGCCGCACCGTGAAGGGCAGATGTTGCACCGTCGTCGCAGTCGCGCCTTCGGGCACCGGATCGATGCCGGCAACCCTGGGGTCGGGAACGATGATGTCTGAAACGGGAAACGAGCTCATCACTGCAGCCATGTAGGCCTCCTGTGGTAACGGGTGGGGTGGGGTTGGGAGTTAAAACGCTCGCATCCACTCTAGAGTGGAACCTCTATCCGCAAGCCCCCGAAAACGGCTAGGAAACCGCGCTTATTCACTGGAAGAACAAAATTGACATAAATCAAAATGCCGGCGTCATGGCGTCTCGCGCATAACCCTCTGCATATCCGGCATGAACGGCACGGCATAACCCGCCTCACGGCGTGCATAACCCTTGGCGACTGATCAACACCGGGCGTACCGTAGAGGCTCTGTTCACCCAAGCGAGATCCGCATGAATCAGCCCCTCTCCTATGTCCACCCCACCGCCAACAGCCCCTGGGGAACCTACCTGTCTCAAGTCGACCGCGTGCTGCCTTATCTCGGCCCCCTGGCTCGCTGGTCGGAAACCTTGAAGCGCCCCAAGCGCGCTCTGATCGTGGACGTGCCCATCGAGATGGATGACGGCCGCATCGCCCATTTCGAGGGCTATCGCGTGCAGCACAACCTGTCGCGTGGCCCGGGCAAAGGGGGCGTGCGTTTCCACCCCGATGTGACACTGGAAGAAGTGATGGCCCTGTCGGCCTGGATGACCGTGAAGTGCGCGGCCGTCAACCTGCCCTACGGCGGCGCCAAGGGCGGCATCCGCGTCGACCCCAAGCAGCTGTCGCAGCAAGAGCTTGAAAAGGTCACCCGCCGCTACACCAGCGAGATCGGCGTGATCATCGGCCCGCAACAAGACATCCCGGCCCCCGACGTCAACACCAACGCCCAGATCATGGCCTGGATGATGGACACCTACTCGATGAACACCGGCACCACTGCCACCGGCGTGGTCACGGGCAAGCCCATCCACCTGGGTGGCTCGCTGGGCCGGGTCAAGGCCACCGGCCGTGGCGTGTTCGTGACGGGTCGCGAAGCCGCCCGCCGCCTGGGACTGAACCTGCAGGGGGCACGCATCGCGGTGCAAGGCTTTGGCAACGTGGGCTCGGTGGCCGCTGAACTGTTTGCCGAGGCTGGCGCCAAGATCGTGGCGGTGCAAGATCACACCGGCACCATCTACAACCCCAACGGCTTCGATCTGAGTCAGTTGCTGCCACAGTCCCGTACCCGCGGCGTGGCCGGCTTTGCTGGCGGCGAGGCGATTGCCGACGAAGAGTTCTGGGATCTGCCGGTGGACATCCTGATCCCGGCGGCCCTGGAGGGCCAGATCACCGCAGCCCGGGCCCAGCGCCTCAAGGCCCGCCTGGTGCTCGAAGGCGCCAACGGGCCCACCGTGCCCGAAGCGGACGACATCCTGGCCAGCCGGGGCGTGCTGGTGGTGCCCGACGTGATCTGCAATGCCGGCGGCGTCACCGTGAGTTACTTCGAGTGGGTGCAGGATTTCTCCAGCTTCTTCTGGGACGAGGACGAGATCAACCAGCGCCTGGACCGCATCATGGGCAATGCCCTGCAGCAGATCTGGGACACGGCCGACCGCCACAAGATCACGCTGCGCACCGCCACCTTTGCCGTGGCCTGCGAACGCATCTTGACCGCCCGTCAGGAACGCGGCCTCTACCCCTGAGCCCACGCGGCCCCCACGCTGCCACGCCCTGGCGGCAGCGCCAGCGCACGGGGCATTCAGGGCCATGGGGCGGGTTCAGGGCAACTGGACTCGATCCTTCAGCCGCGCCAGGTCTTTGATGATGATGCGGTTGTAGGTGGCGTCCAGAATGCCTTGCTCGATCAAGAGGCCCAATTCGCGGTTGATAGTCTGGCGCGACACCCCCAGCATGGCCGCCAGGTCATGCTGCGACAAGCGCACCCGCAGGGCCAGGCCTTCAGGCTCGGCCACGCCATAAAAGTCCACCAGGCGCAGCAGGGTCACCACCAAGCGCTGCGGGATACCACTCAAGACCTGTTCGTGCAGCGCCTGCAAGCTGTAACGCTGGCGCTGCAGGCCCAGCCGGGCCACCTCGCGCCACAACTGGGGCTGCTCGGCCAGCACCGACAGCACCGCGTCGCAAGCCAGGTGAACGATCAACGAATCCTCATGGGCGTGGTAGTCGTACGGCAGGGGTTCGTCCTCGAGCAGACGCACCAAGGGGGCCAGATGGCCAGGCCCCAGCAGCCCATGCACATACTTGCGGCCCTCGGCATCCACGCAACCTACCTCCAGACAGCCTGACACCACGGCCAGCAGATCCCGGGCGTGGCGGTCATGCGCCAGCACCTGGGTACGCCGATGGTAGGTGCGCAGACGGGCCTCTTTGGCGAGACGGCGCCTGGCCTCGTCAGGCCAAGGGCTGAACAGCTCGTTCCAGCGCAGAGATCGTTCGATCAGTTCAAGCTCACTGCCTGGCGCTGACTGCCTGGCGAGGGGCAGCAAGGGCATCGGTTCGAGAGTCATGGGGGGCTTTCCGGCGCCCATCCCGGCGCCATGTGAGGGTCTCTGTCGGCGCACTGACAGATTTGCAGCATCGAACTTTTCATCATAGGTCTACCCCTTCTGCGCTCGATCGCCCCGGCGCAGACAGCTTCATTGACGGTAGCTCTCTATGGACAGAACAGATGCGCCCTCTGCTCGACTTGCCATGCCCCAGGGCCGCCATGTGCGCAGGCCTGCTGCCCCTGCTTTGGGCGGCCTCTGCCTGCGCCTGGGGCCAGACCGAAAGCAGCGCCGCAGCGCTCAGCCTGAACGTGGTGCTGGACGCCTACCTGGCGCGGGTCCAGGCCGGGCCGATGTCCGGCACCGCCCTGGCGGAGGGCGGACACAACGCCTCGCTGATCGCCCTGCGGGGCGCGGAGCCGCTGGGTGGGGGGCTGAGCAGCCGATTTCAACTCGAGACAGGCCTGTCGCCCACCTCAGGCGCCGGGGCTGCACCAGGCGGGGGGCTGCAGTTCAACCGGGTGGCATCTCTGGGCCTGACCGGCCCCTGGGGCCAGATCGACATGGGCCGCCAATACACCCCCATGTTCCTGGCCGTGTTCGGGCACGACCCCTTCGGGCTCAATGCCGTGTTTTCGCCCCTGCACCTGATGGGCAGCCTCGATGCGCAAGCCGGCCAACAAGCCTTTGCGGCCCGCGGCAACGGCCTTCTGCGCTACCGAAGCCCCAGCGTGACCGGCCAGCCCTGGGCGCTTGACCTGGCCTGGGCCTCGGGCGCCGGCGCCAGCTCGGGTGCCGGCAGCGGCCTGCGTGGCGCCGCCCTGTCGTGGCAGCCAGGCCCGGTGTCGCTGTCCTATGCGCGGCAGCAGGCCGCCAACCCAGCCCCGCTTGGCGGCCACAGCCAGCATCAGGCCCTGAGCGCCTCCTGGCGACAGCCCGGGCGCAGCCTGCACGCCCACCTCATGCACCTGGGCAACAGCCAGCCCGGGCAGGCCTCGGCGCGCCTGCTCGCGCTGGGGCTGCAGCAGGGCCTGGGGCCCCACAGCACCGCCTTGATCGAAGCGGTCTGGCGCCGGGTCGAGCACAGCCCGCGCACCCAGCAGGCCCTGAGCCTGGGCCTGGACTACCACCTGGCACCGCGCACCCGCCTGTACGCCCGCTGGATGGTTTTGAACAACCGCGCCGATGCCTCGACCACCCTGGGCGGGGTCAGCATCCCGCTCGACAGCGGCCACGACCTGCGGCTGCTGGGGCTGGGCCTGCGGCAAGACTTTTGAACCCGCCCCCCGCATCCTCACCAACCCTCGGCGCCGCGCCCCGCCCCTCACCGAAAGCCCCCATGCCCCTGAACTTCGACTTCTCCCTGGCGCCCCCCGAAGCCGTCACCCCGCAAGTCAGCCTGGCCCGGGCCATCGGCCTGGGAGCCACCCTGTTTGCCTACCCCCTGGTAGAAATCTACCGTACCTGCACGCTGCAGACCCAGGTCCCGTCGCCCACCCGGCGTGACATCAACACACTGATCCACATCAACCACCCCGCCACGGCACAACAGCGCGACGTGGTGACGCCGGCCCATGACCTGCTCTACACCAATGCCTGGCTGTCGCTGACCGATGGCCCGCTGGGCCTCAGCGTGCCGGCTTCGGCGGCCCACCCGGGCCGCTACTTCGTGCTGGCGCTGTACGACGCCTACACCGAGAACTTCATGAACCTGGGCCCGCTCAACTGCGCCCCTGAAGGCGAAACCGTCTGGCTGCTGGGGCCCGACGGCGGGGCGGTGCCGGACGGCGCCCGCACCGTGCCCTGCCCCACCCGGCTGGTGTGGCTGATCGCCCGAGTGCTGGTGCGCGACAGTGAAGACCTGCCGGCGGCCCAGGCCTTGCAATCGGACATCCGTCTGCACACCGACAGCCCACTGGCCCACATGCCCTGGGCGGTGGCCCGCTGGCAAGGCCCGACCACCGGCGTGATGCACGCCCTGCGCAAGCCTTCGGTACGGGGTGAAGACCTGGCTCCAGGCTTCTTCACCCATTTCTGCCAAGCCCTGCACGAGGCCCCGGGCCGGCCACAAGACCAGAATCTGCTGCGCTGGATCACCCAGGCCGGTTTGCGCGCCAACCCCCGGTTCGACTGGAATACCCTGGCCCCCTGGTGCCGCGAAGGCCTGGCCCAGGGCTTTGCCGAAGCCATCCGATTGCTGGACGGCATGCCTCAAAGCCACGGCACCCAGCCCTGGCGTACCAGCACGGTGATCGGTCGCTATGGCAGCGATTACCTGGCTCGCGCCCTCACCGCCTGCATGGGCCTGGGGGCCCTCAGCCCCGACGAGGCGGTCTATGCCACGAGCCATTTCAGCAGCGACCTGCGCCCGCTTCATGGCCAGCGCCGCTACACCCTGCGTTTCGAGCCCGGTCACTGGCCACCGGCGGATGCGTTCTGGTCGGTCACGCTGTACGACGCTGACCGTTTTCTGTACGACAACCCCTTGGGGCGCCATGCTGCCGGTGACCGCAGCCCCTGGCTGCGACCCGAACCCGACGGCAGCCTGCTGATCCACTTTGCACACCAGCCTCCTGCCGGAACGTCCCACTGGTTGCCCACCCCCGCCGGCCCGTTCTACCTGGTCATGCGCCTGTACCACCCCCGCCCAGAAGCCAGGCACTGGATCGCTCCGGCGCTGCAGGCCCTGCCCGACTGACATCCTCTTGATGCCCCTATCTTGTGCCGGAGATCACCATGACCCGCCTGATCCAACGCAGCCTTTCACCCCCTCTTTCACCCCCTCTTTCACAGCCCCCTGCCTCGGCAACCTGGGCCGCACGGCTGCGCAGCTGTGCCGTCGGCGCGCTCACCCTGCTGGGGCTGGCAACCCAGGCAGTGGCCGCTGATGCCAGCCCGAGCTACCCGCAACGGCCCGTGACCCTGATCGTGCCCACCAGCGCGGGCGGTGGCACCGATGCCGTGGCCCGGGTGCTGGCCGACGCGCTGGGCCAGGCACTGCACCAAGCCTTTGTGGTCGACAACCGCCCCGGGGCCAACGGCCTGCTGGGCAACGCCCTGGCGGCCCGTGCGGCGCCCGACGGCTACCACCTGCTGTTCACCTACGCGGCCACCATGGTGGTCAACCCCTTGCTGTACAAAAAGCCCGGCTACGACCCCTTGCGCGACTTCGAGCCCGTGATGCAGATCGGCCGGGGTGGCACCTTGCTGGTGGTGTCTGCCCGCCTGCCCGTGCACACGGTGGCCGAGTTCCTGGCCTATGCACGGGCCCACCCCCAACAGCTGAGCTACTGCTCATGGGGCCAGGGTTCGGGCGGTCACCTGGCCATGGCCAGCCTGATGCAAGACACCGGGCTCGACCTGGTGCACGTGCCCTACAAAGGCAGTGCGGCCTGTGTCAACGATCTGCTCGCCGGCCAGGTGAGCGCAGCCTTCGCCGACGCTTCGCTGGCGCTCGAACTGGTGCGCCAGGGCCGCCTGCGGGCCCTGGCCCTGAGCGCCGAAGCCCGCATGCCCACCCTGCCCCAGGTCCCCACGCTGACCGAATCGGGCTACCCCTTCACGGCCTATTCGTGGCTGGGCCTGTTTGCACCGGCCGGCACGCCGGCGGCCATCATCAACCAGCTCAACAGCAGCCTGAACCAGGCCTTCCAGAACCCCGCCGTGCGCCAGCGCCTGGCCCAACTGCAACTGACCGAGCTGCCCCCCATCACCCCCGCCGAGTTCCGCACCACCCTGACGCAAGACATGGCCGAGTGGCGCCGACTGGTGCTCAAACTCGGTCTGAAGGCCGAGTGAATCAGGCCACAAGGCACGACCTGCCCACGCAGCCGCACCAGAGGTCAGAGCCAAGGGCCCAACTGCACACTGCGGCCGGATGGCTCCTCGTAACCTGCCTGTTTTGAAAGGCTTTCGATGCCCCAGGCCCTCCCTGCACCCGACCTGGGTGCCCAGCCAGCCCACCCGCACACCGAAGCCCGCCAGCGTCAGGTGCAAAGCCAACTCGATTTCGGTGACCAAGGCGATTTCGACGATGCCCGGCGCGGCTTCATCGGCACGGTCGAGCACGCGCTGGTGCCGCGCGCCAAGGGGGCGCCGGTCTGGAACCTCGCCCCCTATGCCTTCCTCGACCAGGCCAGCGCGCCCCCCAGCGTCAACCCCAGTCTGTGGCGCCAGGCCCGGCTGAACCACCTGCACGGCTTGTTCGAGGTCGCCCCCCGCATCTACCAGGTGCGGGGTTTCGACCTGGCCAACATCACCTTCATCGAGAGCGACACCGGCCTGATCGTGATCGACCCCCTGACCTTTGAAGAATCCGCACGGGCCGCACTGGCCCTGTACCGCCAGCACCGCGGCGCCCGACCGGTGCGCGCCGTGATCTACAGCCACAGCCACATCGACCACTACGGCGGGGTGCGCGGCGTGCTCGATGAGGCCGAAGTGCTGGCCGGCAGGGTGCCGGTGATTGCCCCCGACAAGTTCATGGAAGAAGTGGTGTCCGAGAACATCCTGGCAGGCGTGCCCATGCGACGACGCGCGCAGTTCCAATTTGGCACCACACTGCCCCCCGGTGTGCGGTCGCACGTGGACAGTGGCCTGGGCAAGGCCGTGGGCCAAGGCACGACCGGCCTGATTCCGCCCACCCTCAGCATCAGCACCTCGGGCCAGCGACAGCTCATTGACGGCATCGAGATCGAGTTTCAGCTCACGCCGGGCACCGAGGCCCCGGCCGAGATGAACCTGTATTTTCCGGGTCTGCGCGCCCTCAACACCGCCGAGAACGCCTGCCACACGCTGCACAACCTGTGCCCCTTGCGCGGCGCCAAGACCCGCGACGCCCTGGCCTGGGCGCGCTACCTTGACGAGGCCCTCGACCGCTATGCCGGCCAGGTGGACGTGGTGTTTGCCCAGCACCACTGGCCAGTGTGGGGCGCCGAGCGGGTCAACACCTTCATGACCGAGCAGCGCGACCTGTACCGCTATCTGCACGACCAGACCCTGCGCCTGATGGCACACGGCCTGACCGCACTCGAGATTGCAGAGCAACTGCTGGTGCCCCAGGGACTGGACAAAAAATGGCATACCCGGGGCTACTACGGGGCCGTGGTGCACAACGTGCAGGCCATTTACGCCCACTACATGGGGCCCTACGACGGCAACCCGGCCCACCTGAACCCACTGCCCCCGACCGAAGCCGGGGCCCGTTACATCGAGTACATGGGGGGCATGGACGCCGTGCTGGCGCGGGCCCGCAGCGACTACCAGCAAGGCCACTTCCGATGGGTGGTGCAGGTGATGAACCACGCTGTCTTTGCCGACCCCAGCCACGCCGAGGCGCGGGCCCTGGCCGCCAACGCGCTCGAACAACTGGGCTACCAGAGCGAATCGGCCACCTGGCGCAACAGCTACCTGTTGGCCGCCCGGGAGTTGCGCCAGGGCAAACCGAAAGCCCAAAGCAGGGTCAGCGGCGCACAGCAGGGCGTGGTGGCGCTGCTGCCCATGACCCACGTGCTGGACCAGCTGGCCATCCGCATCAAGGGCCCGGCAGTGGCGCACCTGCAGGCCCGAATCGACTGGCTGCTGCTGGACGAAGGCAGCGAGCACCGACTGACCCTCAGCCACGGGGCCTTGAGCCATCGCCCGGGCCGCCATGGCGCGGCGGCCACGGCCACCCTGCGCTGCCGGCGGGCCGCCCTGTCGCGGGCCCTGGCCAGTGCCGACGGTCTGGCCGACGCCATCGACGACGGATCCATCGAAGTCAGTGGCGACGCGGCCCTGGTGCGGGCGCTGTTCGGCGACCTGGACCGCTTCGATCCGGCGTTTGCCGTGGCCGAGCCCTGAAGGCCCCGGCCTCGTCAGGCGGGGCTGGGGCCCTTACCCCTCAAACTGGGGGTGCAACTGCCGGATGCGGTTCATGGCCATGCCGGCCGCCGCGGTGCGGGTTTCGACGCCGAGCTTGGCGTACACCCGCTCCAGGTGCTTTTTCACGGTGGCCGGGCTGGCCCCCAGGATGTCGCCGATGTCGCGGTTGATCTTGCCCTTGACCACCCAGTAAAGCACCTCGGCCTCGCGCGCCGTGAGCTTGAAGCTCAGGCTCATGGCCTCGATCACCGCGTCGTCCGACACCTCCTGCATCACGATCAGCCAGTCACCACCGCCCTCGCTGTCGCCGGTCTGCTGGTGCAGGCGGAAGGTGAGCCGGCGCGGGCCCTGGTCGTGATTCAGGCGCGGCGGCTCGATGCTGGCCTGGGCGTCAGGCAGGTGGCGCCTCAGCCAGCTCACCACCGGCTCGGGCGTGACCGGTGCCGCCGTGCCAAAGTAACGCATCAGCAGATCACGCGCCAACGGGGTCTGCCACATCAGCCGCCCATCGCTCACCCGCACGGTGATGCTGGCGTAGCCAAAGGCATCGAGGGCATTGCGCGCCTGCCCTGCCTGCCGCGCCGCCTGCCGCGCCTGGCGAGCGCCCTGCAGGTGCACGCTCATGCGGGCCAGCACCTCCTTGGGCTTGATGGGCTTGGTCACGTAGTCCACCCCACCGCTCTCCAGCGCCGCCACCAGGTGCTCGGTCTCGGTGAGCCCGGTCATGAAAATGATGGGGATGTGCGCCGTGCGGGGCTCGGCCTTCAGGCGGCGGGCCACTTCAAAGCCATCCATGCCCGGCATCATGGCGTCCAGCAGCACCACATCCGGCAGGGCCTGGCTGGCGCGTTGCAGCGCGGCCTCGCCCGAAGTGGCCACCAGCACGGTGTAGCCCGACTCGTCCAGCGCGTCGTGCAGCATGGCCAGGTTGTCGGGCACGTCGTCCACCACCAGCACCACATCGCTGTTGGCACGGTCCAGGGTCTGATCGTAAGAGGGCGCGTTCATGGTGGCGGGGTCGGGCGGGCGGGCTCTGAAGCAGAAGAGGTCGATTGTGCCGTGATGGCCTCGGCCAGCGCTTCAAACTGGAAGCCCCGCGCCAGCGGGCGCAAACCCTCGACCCAGGCCGCACAGGTGGGCTCGTGGCGTTCGATGTCGGCCAGGGCGTTCATCACGCCGCGGTAGTAGCCCAGCGTCACGGCCTCCAGCAACACCTTCAGGCGAGGCTCGCTCGGACGGGCACCGGCGTCGGGCGGGGGCTCCGTGAGGGGCTCGGCCTCCACGGCCATCCGGGCCGGCTTGGCCTCGTCCGAAGCGTCCTGGGCCTGGCCCGGCCCCTGCCAAACCAGGCCCAGGCGCCGCTCCAGCCAGTCGAGCAGCTCGCTGTGGCGCACAGGCTTGACCAGAAAATCCTCAGGCGCAATGGCCACGTCGTTCTCCAGGCCCTTGTCGAAGGCATTGGCCGACACGATGGCCACCTGGGCCCGGGTATGGCCCGCGGCACGCAGGCGGCGCACGGTCTCCCAACCATCGATGCCGGGCATGGCCAGGTCCATGAACACCGCATCGGGCGCGTAGCCGGCGGCCAGCAGGTCCAGCGCATCGTGGCCGCTGGCGGCGGTGCGCAACTCAAACCCCAGGGGCTGCAGCAGTTGCACCAGCAGTTCGCGGTCGGGCTCTTCGTTGTCCACCACCAGCAGGCGCCGGCGCGGCCCCAGGTATCCGGAGCGCTGCGCTGCGGCTGGCGCCTGGGCCGGCGGGTGCTGCAGGGCGCTGTCGTGCACCTCGGGCAAAAACAGCCGTACCCGGAACACCGAGCCCTGACCGGGCGTGCTGTCCACCGACAACTCGCCGCCCATGAGGTCGGTCAACATCTTGGCGATGGTCAGGCCCAGGCCGGCCCCGCCCGAGCCGGCACTGGCCGTGGTGCCACGTGCAAAAGGCTCGAAGATGCGCTGCAACTCGGCCGCGCTCATGCCCGGTCCAGTGTCATGCACCTCCAGCGTGGCCATTTCGCGGCCGTGGCGCACCCGGAACGTGACCTGACCGCGGGCCGTGAACTTGATCGCATTGCCCAGCAGGTTGATGAGGATCTGGCGCAGGCGCTTTTCGTCGGCGCGCACCACCTCGGGCAACTCGCCCTGGGCCTCGAACTGGAAGCGCAGGCCCTTGGCCGCCGCCTGCAACTCGAACAGGCCCGCCACGTCGTGCACGAAGTCGGCAAAGCGCATGGGGCGGACCTCCAGCGTCATCTTGCCGGACTCGATGCGCGCCACATCCAGCGTGCCCTCGATCAGGGTCAGCAGGTGTTCGCCGCCACGCCGGATCACGTTCACCGCCTGCCTGCGGTGCGGCGGCACGCCGGGGTCCTCGCCCATCAGCTGGGCATAGCCCAGGATGCTGTTGAGTGGCGTGCGCAGCTCATGGCTGATGGCGCTGATGTAGCGGCTCTTGGCCTGATTGGCCTGGTCGGCCTGCTGGCGCGCCCGCTCGGCCACCTGGCGTGCGGTCTGCAGGGCCTCGTCGGTCTGGCGGTGCAGCTCGATCTCGCGCATCAGCAGGCGGGTCTGGCGGTTCGACTCCTCCTGCGCCACCTGGCGGCTTTTGTGCGCCAGCACCAACCACCAGGCCACGATGCCCGCAATCACCAGCATGGCCATGTAGGCCTTGAGAAAGCCGGTGCGCAGCGACAGCTGCCCCAGCGGCTCGGCCGGCAGCATGTCGCCCAGGGTGCGCAACTCCTGGTGGTAGAGCAGGCCGAACACCGTGGCCAGCAGCGGCACGATGATCAGCATCAGCAACAGAAAATGGCCCAGCCCGGTGTCCAGGTAGGGCCAGATGCGGCGCGGCAGCAGCCAGCGCAAGGCCCCCGACCACTGGGCCGACAGGCTGGCGTGGGGCTTGCACAGATCACCACAGCGCGCGTCCAGCGTGCAGCACAGCGAGCAGATCGGCCCGCGGTAGGCTGGGCAATGGGCCATGTCGGGGGCCTCGTACTCGCTCTCGCAGATCACGCAGCGGCGCAGGGCGGTGCTGGGGTCGGCCCCCGCCACAGGGGGGGCCTCGCTGTGGCGGGCGATGTAGTAGCGCCCCCCGGTCAACCAGGCCAGCAGTGGCGAGGTCAGCAGGGCCGTGCCCAAGGCGATCAGGGCCGAGAAGGCCTGGGCCAAGGGCCCGAACAGCCCCAGGTGGGCGCTCACCGACAGGGCCGAGGCCAGGGCCATGGCCCCCACCCCTACCGGGTTGATGTCGTACAGATGCGCCCGCTTGAACTCGATGCCCGGCGGGCTCAGGCCCAGGGGCTTGTTGATCACCAGATCGGCCACCACCGTCATCATCCAGGCGATGGCGATGTTCGAGTACAGCCCCAGCACATCGCCCAGGGCCTCGAACACATTCATCTCCATCAGCATGAAGGCGATCAGGGTGTTGAACACCACCCACACCACCCGCCCCGGGTGGCTGTGGGTGACGCGCGAAAAGAAGTTGGACCACGCCAGCGACCCCGCATAGGCGTTGGTCACGTTGATCTTGAGCTGCGACAGCACCACGAAGATGGCCGTCGCCGCCACCGCCCAGCCATAGCGCGGAAACACATACTCATAGGCGGCCAGGTACATCTGGTTGGGGTCCACCGCCCGGTCGGGCGGCACCATGTGGGTGATGGCCAGGTAGGCCAGCAGGGCCCCGCCCAGCATCTTGGCCACGCCCACCAAGACCCAGCCCGGCCCGCCGGCCAGCACGCCCGCCCACCACCGCCCCGGGTGCGCCGGGTCGGGCCGGGGCATGAAGCGCAGGTAGTCGGCCTGCTCGCCCATCTGGGTGATCAGCGCAATCCCCACCGTCGATGCCGCACCAAACAGGTGCAAATCAAAGCCCGCAAAATCCCGCCCCTCACCACCGTAGTGCGTGATGCCGACAAGCGCACCAGGATCGCGCAGCAGCACCGCCACAAAGGGCACCACCAGCATCACGATCCACAGCGGTTGGGTCCAGACCTGAAGGCGGCTGATCACCGACACCCCGTGCGTCACCAGCGGAATCACCACCAGCGCACACACCAGGTAGCCCCAGGACGGCGGGATGCCCAGCGCCAGCTCCAGCGCATAGGCCATGACGGCCGCCTCCAGGGCAAAAAAGATGAAGGTGAACGAGGCATAGATCAGCGAGGTCAGCGTCGACCCGATGTAGCCAAATCCCGCGCCACGGGTCAGCAAGTCCATGTCCACGCCGTAGCGCGCCGCGTACACGCTGATGGGCAGGCCGGCCAGAAAGATCACCAGGCCGGTGGCCAGAATGGCCCACAGGGCGTTCTCGAAGCCATACTGAACCAGCAAGGTGGCGCCCACGGCCTCCAGGATCAGGAACGAGGCGGCCCCGAAGGCGGTGTTGGCCACCCGGAAGATCGACCAGCGCCGAAAGCGCTGCGGCGCAAAGCGCAAGGCGTAGTCCTCCAGCGTCTCGCGCACCACCCAGCTGTTGTAATCGCGGCGGATCTTGACCACCTGCTGCGGCGCGCCGGCATCGGCGCTCACGGGCGCGTCGACGTCCGGCCCGGCCGAGAGCAAGGCGGGCTGGCCCAATGGGCCACCTGGCCCGCTGGGGCCACTTGAACCGCTCTGCCCGATGGGTCTTTCGGATGCCCTCATGCGTGCTGAACTCCTTGGTCTGATCCTGTCGCGGGCGCCCGGGTACCGCCCCGGTCCCCTGCCATGCCCCAGAGCGGTGCAGCATTCATGCCATGCGCCGCGAAACGCTCGCATCCCTGCGATCTGCCAGGTTTTTTTGCATCGAGCGGGAACTTGTGCGCTGCAGCGAACACAATCCAGCGTGTTCCCACTCCAGAAAACCGGCTCTTCCCCGTTCACCATGCGTCTGCTTCTGCTTTGCCTGCTCTCAGTGCTGCTGCTCGGCTCGACCCTGCTGCAGAGCGAGAACACGGCCTGGGCAGGCGAGCCCGAGCTGCTGCAAGGGGATGTGCTGCTGGTGACCTCGCCCTGCGAGGTGATGGCCGACGAGCCAGACACGCTGGACGAAGAGCTGCGCACGGCCGTGCGCCTGTACCAACCCCCGGTCACCAACGACGACCGCACCGAAATGTTCTGGGCGCCCGAAGAGCCCCACCTGGACACCCCTGTCCACACCAGCGCCCCCGCGCTCTTCTCGGTGCGGCTGAGCAGCGTCTGCCCCCGGCCCCTGCTGCGCCCGCCACGCCTGGCCGCCTGAGGCCCGCGCCCGCCTGACGGCCCGGCGCCACCCTCCCCCCCCTCCCTGTCGACTGACATCGCCTGCCGATCCGGCCGCCGCTGACGCGAGCGCCGGACCCGCAACGCCTGAGCGCGTTGCGCACGCACGGCCCCAGGCTTGGCGCCTGTGGGCCGGCCCACCCGCTTTTCTTCACGGCCCTGTGCCGCCCAAGCCATGCACGCTTTTGATTCTTCCCTGCCACGGCGCCTGCCCAGACTGGCGCTGCTCACCGCAGCCCTGTCGCTGGGCAGCATCGCCCCCCATCTGGTCCAGGCCCAGACAATGCCCACGCCCAGCCACCGCACAGACGCCACGCCGGTGATGAGCCTGGAACAACTCACCCGACGGGTGCTGGAGCACAACCCCGAACTGCTAGCCGCCCTGCAGGCGCGCCAGACCGCCGCCGCCGGCGTCACCAGCGCCGCCGCCCTGCCCAACCCACGGCTGGAGGTGAGCGGCGGCCACAACAGTGCCCGCCTGCCCGCGGCCACACCGGGCCAAGTGCAAACCTGGGCGGTGTCGCAGTTGATCGAAAACCCGGCCCTGCGCAGCGCCCGCCAGGACGCCGCCCGGGCCGGGGTGAAGGGCAGCACCGAACAGGCCGAAATCACGCGCCAGGCCCTGATCGCCCAGGTGCATTTGCGCGCCTACGAAGCCCTGCTGCGCCAGGCCGAAGCCGCCAGCGCCAGCGAATCGCTGGCCTTGCTGGAGCAGGTGCGAGAACGCGTGCGCCTGCGGGTGGACAGCGGCGAGGCCCCGCGCTACGAAATCATCAAGGCCGACGCTGAAATCATCAACGCCCGCCAGCGCCAGCAAAGCGCGGCCCTGCAGGCCGAACAGGCCTTGCTGAGTCTGAACCGCCTGGCCGCCGGCCAGTTGCCCGAGCGCTGGCGACTGCAGGCCTCGCTGGACGATGCACCGACGCTGCCCAGCCTGAGCGCGCTGCGCGCCCAGGCCCATGAGCGCAACCCGGAACTGCGCGCCCTGCAGGCCGAGATCGAGCGCGCCCAGGCCCGCCTGGCCGAGGCCAGGGCCAGCCGCTGGCCCGGGCTGGAACTGCGCTACAGCCAGACCCGTGACCCCGAGATCCGCCAGAACCAGTTGGGGGTGAGTGTGCAGATCCCGCTGCTGGACACGCGCAGCGGCCCCCGTGCCGAGGCCGAATCCGAGCTGTTGCGCCTGCAGGGCCGCCTGGACGGGCGCCGCGCCGAACTGGGCCAGCAGGTGCTGCTGGCCTGGAAATCCCTGGAGCTGGCCCGCGGGCGCACCGAGGCCCTGAGCCAGGGCGCCGTGCGAGAAGCCGAGGCTGCGCTGCGCGTGGCCCAGGCCGCCTACCGCTATGGCGAGCGCGGCATCCTCGATGTGCTGGACGCTCAGCGCGTGCTGCGCAGCGTGCGCGCCGACCTGCTGGATGCGCGCTACCAACAGCAAGTGGCGCGCATCGAACTCGAACTGCTGGCCGGCCGCCACGGCGAGCCCGAGTTCCCCGCCGCCACCACCGCCCCCCCCACGCCGGCCGGCCCGACCGCCACCTCCCACCAGCCCTGACGCCCCCTCTTTCCATGAAACCCATCATGAACGCATTCACGTTCCCTCCCCTGGCCACCCTGAGCACGCTGACATTGGCCTTGCTCTGCGCCTTCACCTTGAGCGCCTGCGGCCCGGCCGACAAGCCCGCACCTGTCGCGGAGGCCCCCGCCACCGACCCGATGGAGGTGCGCGTCAAGCCCGAGATGGCGGTCCAGTTCAAGGTGCAGAAACTGGCCCCGGTCGACCTGGTGCCCACCCAGGACGTGGCCGGCCGCATCGAGGCCAATGACCGCCTGGTGACCCGCATCGGGGCTTCGGTCACCGGCCGGGTGACCGATGTGCTGGCCGAGGTGGGCGACCGCGTCAAGACCGGCCAGGCCCTGGCTCACGTGGCCAGCCCCGAGCTGACCACGGCCCAGTTGGCCTATCTGCGCGCCCACGCCGCCAGCCAATTGGCCGAACGGGCTGTGGAGCGCGCTCGTCAGCTGATCCAGGCCGACGTGATCGGCTCGGCCGAACTGCAGCGCCGCGAATCCGAGCTGAGCATCGCCCGCGCCGAATTGCGCGCCGCCGGCGACCAACTTCAATTGATGGGACTGCCTGCGGGCGCCATCGAGCAATTGCGCAGCCAGGGCACGCTGGCGGCCAAGACGGCCGTGGTGGCCACGCTGTCGGGCGTGGTGATTGAACGCCAGGTGAGCCGAGGCCAGGTGGCCCAGCCGGGTGACCCCCTGTTCACCGTGGCCGACCTGGGCAATGTCTGGGTGGTGGGCGGCCTGCCCGAACAGGCGGCACGCTCGGTGCAGCCGGGCCAGGCCGTGGAGATCGAGGTGCCGGCCCTGGGGGCGCAGCGCCTGCAGGGCAAGATCGTCTACGTGGGCGACACCGTCTCGCCGGAGACCCGCACCGTCACCATTCGCACCCAGGTCGACAACGCCCGTCGCGACCTCAAGCCACAGATGCTGGCCACCATGCGCATCGCCGCCGCACCCCAGCAGGTGCTGGCCGTGCCCGCCGCCGCGGTGGTGCGCGAGAACGACCGCGACCACGTGTTCGTGCGCCAGGCCGAGGGCCGCTACCGCCTCATGCCGGTCGAGCTGGGGGCCGCCAGCGGCGCCCAGCGCCCGTTGCTCAAGGGCCTGCCCGAGGGCAGCGAGGTGGTGGTCGAAGGGGCCTTCCACCTGAACAACGAGCGCAAGCGCGCCGAACTGGAGTAAGCCATGGTTGCCTCCCTGATCCGTGCTGCGCTGAGCCAGCGCCTGGTGGTGGTGGTGCTGGCCCTGGTGCTGTGTGCCTTCGGCGTGCGTGAAGCCACCAGGCTGTCGGTGGACGCGTTCCCCGACGTGACCAATGTGCAGGTGCAAGTGGCCACCGAAGCGCCCGGCCGCTCGCCCGAAGAGATCGAGCGCTTTGTGACCGTGCCGCTGGAAATCGCCATGACCGGGCTGCCCGGCCTGGTCGAGATGCGCTCGCTCAACAAAAGCGGCCTGTCCATCATCACCCTGGTGTTCACAGACACCACCGACGTGTACTTTGCGCGCCAGCTGGTGACTGAGCGCCTGATCGAGGTGACGCCACGCATGCCCGCCGGCATCGTGCCGGTGCTGGGCCCGGTCTCCACCGGCCTGGGCGAGGTCTATCAATACACGCTGGAGCGCCCCGACGACGGGCAGCGTGCGCTGACCCCCGAAGAGTTGGCCGAACGCCGCACCGTGCAGGACTGGGTGCTCCGCCCCATGCTGCGCTCGATCCCGGGTGTGGCCGAGATCAACTCGCAGGGCGGCTATGTCAAGCAGTACCAGGCCCTGGTCGACCCCGGTCGGCTGCGCCACTACGGGCTGTCGGTGCAGCAGGTGGTGCAGGCGATTGCCAGCAACAATGCCAATGCCAGCGGCGGCATCCTGCCGCAGCTCACCGAGCAGTACCTGATCCGCGGCCTGGGGCTGATCCGCACCCTGGACGACATAGCCAACATCGTGGTGAAGGAACAGGCCGGCGTGCCGGTGTACGTGCGCGACGTGGCCACGGTCCAATTGGGCAGTGAAGTGCGCCAGGGCGCCATCATCAAGGGCGGCTACACCGAAGGGGTGTCGGGCATCGTGCTGATGATGCGGGGCGGCAACGCCAAGCAGGTGGTCGGCCGGGTGAAGGATCGGGTGGACGAGATCAACCGGCAGGGCCTGCTGCCCGACGGGCTGCAGATCGTGCCCTATTACGACCGAACCGAGCTGGTCGATTCGGCCCTGTTCACGGTGGGCAAGGTGCTGGTCGAAGGCATCTTCCTGGTGGTGGTGATCCTGTTCATCTTCCTGGGCGACGTGCGATCCAGCCTGATCGTGGTGGCCACCCTGGTGATTGCTCCGCTGACGACCTTCATCCTGATGAACCGCTATGGCATCTCGGCCAACCTGATGTCGCTGGGGGGGCTGGCGATTGCCATCGGCCTGATGGTGGACGCCACGGTGGTGGTGGTCGAGAACGTGTACCACCGCGTGGGTCAGGCCGGCGCAAGCATGGGCGCGCGGGTGCGCGCCATCCTGGACGCCACCACCGAGGTGGCCACCCCGACCATCTTCGGCATGGCCATCATCATCCTGGTGTTCCTGCCGCTGATGACGCTGCAAGGCATCGAGGGCAAGATGTTCGCGCCGCTGGCCCTGACCATCGCCATGGCCCTGGCCGTGTCGCTGGTGGTGTCGCTGATCCTGTCGCCGGTGCTGTGCGCCTACTTCCTCAAGGGCGGGGCTGACCACGACACCCGGCTGATCGCCTTCCTGAAGCGCCATTACCTGCGCCTGCTCGACGGTGCCACGCTGCGCAGCCGCCTGACGCTGGGGGTGGCCGTGGGCCTGCTGCTGGGATCGCTGGCGCTGTTCCCGCTGCTGGGCAAGTCCTTCATGCCCACCATGAAGGAAGGCGCGCTGACGCCACAGATCAACCGCGTGCCCAGCATCTCGCTGGACGAATCCATCCGCATGGAAATGGACGCCATGAAGGCCGTGGCCGAGGTGCCCGGGGTGCGCATGGTGGTGTCCAAGCTGGGCCGGGGCGAGTCGCCCGCCGACCCCGCCGGCCCCAACGAGTCCGACCCCATCGTGCTGCTCGACCCGAAATCGGACCGCACCCAGGACGAGATCGACGAAGACATCCGACAACGCCTGTCCACCATCCCCGGGGTGCAGATCGTGCTCTCGCAGCCGATCTCGGAGCGGGTCGACGAGATGGTGACCGGGGTGCGCTCGCAACTGGCCATCAAGGTCTTCGGGGATGAACTGGGCGAACTCAAACGCCTGTCCGAGCAGGTGGCCCGGGTGCTGAAAAGCGTGGACGGCAGCCGAGACATCCGCATCGAGCGGCTGTCAGGCCAGCAGGCACTGACGGTGGACATCGACCGCAAGGCCATCGCCCGCCACGGCATCAATGTGGCCGACGTGCACAGCCTGATCGAGACCGCCATCGGAGGCAAGGAAGTGACCACCCTGTACGAAGGCGAGCGCCGCTACAACGTGGTGGTGCGTTTCCCGGCCGCGGCGCGGCAGAGCGCCGAGGCCATCGGCAACACCTTGCTGACCACGACTGACGGCGCCCAGGTGCCGCTGTACTCGGTGGCGCGCATCGAACTGGTGGACGGCCCGGCGCAGATCAGCCGTGAAAGCGGCAAGCGCCGCGTGGTGGTGGGCGCCAACGTGGAAGGGCGCGACCTGGCCGGCTACGTGGCCGAGGTGCAGCAACGCCTGGCCCAGGAGGTGCGCCTGCCCGAGGGCTATGAGTTCCGCTTCGGCGGGCAGTTCGAGAACATGGAGCGCGCCATGGGCACGCTGGCGGTGATCGTGCCGCTGACCATCGCGGCCATCTTCTTCCTGCTGTTCCTGCTGTTCAACTCGGTGCGGCTGGCCAGCCTGATCATCCTGGTGTTGCCCTTTGCCTCGATCGGGGGCCTGGTGGCCCTGTTCGTCACGGGCGAGTACCTGAGCGTGCCGGCCTCGGTGGGCTTCATCGCGCTGTGGGGCATTGCGGTGCTCAATGGCGTGGTGTTGGTGACCTGCATCCGGCGCCTGCGCGAAGACGGGCTGGAGGTGGCCGCCGCGGTGCGCGAAGGCTGCGTGCAGCGCTTTCGCCCCGTGATGATGACGGCCACCGTGGCCCTGCTGGGTCTGGTGCCGTTTCTGTTTGCCACCGGCCCGGGCTCTGAGGTGCAACGCCCGCTGGCCATCGTGGTGATCGGGGGCTTGATCTCCTCCACCCTGCTGACCCTGGTGGTGCTGCCCACGCTGTACCGCTGGTTCGACGAAAAACCCACCGAAGCCTGAAGGAGGCCGACATGAAGGAAATCCGAGCCATCGTGCGGCCCAGCCGCTTGAACCGCCTGCGCGATGCGCTGCGCGCCATCCCCAACTTTCCGGGGGTGACCATCTTCCGGGCCGAGGGCTTCACCGCCCCGGCCGCGGTGGACAAACGCAGCGTGCGCGAAGAACTGACCGACTTCAGCCCCAAGCTGATGGTGTCGGTGCTGGCCCAGGCCGAGATGGTGGAGACCATCCGCCAGGCCATCACCCAGGCCTGCCAGACCGGCCAGATCGGGGACGGTCTGGTCTGGGTGGTGGACATCGACGAGACCCACCGCATCCGCGACGGCAGCGCGGTATGAGCCTTTGCCCCCCTGTGAACCTGCGAGGTTTCTCAGGGGGTGGCATGGCCGCCAGACAGGCTCAAGGTGGCGGCATGGCCGCCACGTAGGGCGCATCGGTCAGGGTGCGCAAAAAGGCCACCAGGTCATCAATGTCCTGCTCGCTCAAGGCGGGCGGCTGGTCGGGGCGGCGGTTCAGCGGCGGGGAGTTGACGTTGACGTTGCCGTGGTGGGCCGGGGCCACGTCTTCGAACACACTGCCCGAGGCATACCACTGACCGGGTTTGATCGAACGTGTGTTGTAGAAGGCCACCGCGTCGCGCAGCGAGTGCAGCACACCGTTGTGCATGAAGCTCTGGCGCAGCGCCACGTTGCGCAGCCCGGGGGTGCGCAGGTAGGCGCACCACTGCTGCGGTTCGGGCCACTGCTGGGCCCGCGCCGTGGCGCACAAGCCCTCATCGAAGTGCCCGGCCCGGCGGTTGGGTGCCAGGGCCCGGTTGCGTGGCACGGCAATCGCGTCATAGCCGAAATCGGTGAACAGCGAACGCTCGGGCCGTGAAGCCGTGTCCGACAGGGCGTGACACGAGGCGCAGTTGCCCTTGTCTGGGTTCTTGAACAGGGCCAGACCGCGCATCTCGGTGGGGCTCAAGGGGTGGCGCGCGCGCAGGTAGGCATCGAAACGCGAGCTGAAGGGCGCCATCTCATCGCTTTGCAGGTAGGCCTCGAAGGCCGCACCCAGGGCCCGCACCAGGGTCTCGGGGTCACGCATCACGGCCGGGCCGAAGGGGGCCACCCCGCTGTCGGCCAGGGATTGGGCCAGCCCGTTGCGGCGCAGGCGCTGCAGCAGTTGACGCGGGCTGCCGTTGTTCATCTCGTGCGGGTCGAACAAGGGCCCCCGCGCCTGCTCGGCCAGGGTGTCGGCACGGCCATCGGCCATCAGGCCGCCAAAGGGCGACGGATAAGGCGCGTCGTCGTCCTGGTAGAAGTGGCGGCGCGGCACATAGCGCACATACAGCAGCGAGGGCGCGTTGCGCAGGCTGAACTCGCCGGCGCGGCTGCCACGTGGCGTGCCGGGCCCGCCGGCCACGGCCTGCGGCCCCGGCATGAAGGCCCGGGCCGGGTCGTGGCAGCTGGCGCACGAGGCACCCGCCGGCTCGGACAGGCGTGGCTCGACAAACAGGCGCCGGCCCAGCGCCACCAGGGCCGGGTCGGGTGCAAAGCGGGCGCTGGTGGCGTCGTACTTGGCGGCCACCAGTGGGCTGCGGCCGATCGGGGCCAGCACCTTCTGCGCCCCACCGCCCGAGACCAGGACCACGCTTTCAGGGGCGGCCAGCGCCCCGGCACACAGGCTGCCTGCGAGCAGTCCGCCCAAAAGGCGCCAGGCGCCCGCCAACAGCGACCTCACGGCGTCAGGAAGCCGGTCTTGTCGCAGCTCAGTGCCTTGCCCGACTGCACACAGGTAGCCATCAGCTTGCCGGCGGCGCTGTAGGCCTTGAAGGTCCAGCCCGTGGCAGGGGCCGCGTTGCGGTCCATCACCATGAAGCCGAAGCTGGCGCTGTGCGTGATGCGGTCGATCGTGGCCCCCACGGCGGGCGTCAGGCCCGCGGGCAGCGGGTCAGGCAGCGCCACATCCAGGGAGTCGCCGCCGTTGCCGGTGACCAGCGTGGCCGGGTGGCCCGAGGCGAAGTTGATGGCCTGGAAGTCATGCACGTGACCATGCAGGGCCACGTTGACGCCCGGCGGGTAGTAGGCCTGGGCGTTCAGGCTGCTCATGGCCGACTGCAGGGCCAGGTTGCCGGGCGCCGGGGTGCTGCCGGCCACCGGGGCAAAGGCCAGGATCGGGTGGTGGTTGGTGAAGATGGTGTTGACCACGCCGGTCTTGGCCGCCAGGCTGCCCACGGTCTGGAACTGCTTCTGATAGATGGCGAACTGGGCATCGGTGGGCTTGAGGGCGGAGGAACCAGTCTTGGCCGAATCGAACACCACGATCTGCGAGTCGGTGCCCAAAGCCACCGCGTAGGGGTCGGCATAGTTGGCCGTGCCGTCGTTGACCGGGTCGTCGCAGTTGCGGGCGGCCGAGTAGCTGCGCACGTCCATGAAGCGGTACCAGCCCTGGCCGGCGCGCGCGCATTCTTCGTGGTTGCCACGCACCACCACCCAGGGGGCGGCAGACAGCAGCGGGGCGGCAGGCTGGAACAGGTCGGCCAGCCAGGTGTCCCAGCCGTAACCCCAGGGGCTGCCCTGGCAGCCGGCCACGTCGCTGGGGCAGGCGTTTTCACGGTAGTGGTAATCGCCGATGTGCAGCACCAGGTCAGGCGTCATTGAGGCTGCGACCTTGGACAGGCTGGCAAAGGGCCAGGCCACCGGGTCGCTGCAGGCCTGCCAGGCGGCGCCGGCCTTCTTCATGCGGCAGCCGGTGTCGGCCAGCACCAGCACGCGTTGGGGATTGGCCTTGGGCACGGGCAGCACACGGTTGGCCACGGCCACCTTCTGCGCCCCACCCGGCAGGTTGGCTTCGCACACCGAGACCGGGAAGGCCGAGGGCTTGGAATCCACCGGGTCGCTGGCCGTGGTGCGCTGTGCGGCCGTACCGGGGCCCACGCGCAGGTTCATGCGGGTGGCGTTGCCATCCACCACCAGCAGTGGGCAGGCGGCATTGGCGCTGGTGCCAGCCGCAGTGGGCGGGGTGTAGCTGGTGACCACACGGGCGATGGCCTGGTTGCTGTCGCCCATTTCCACCCAGGCCGCCTGGATGTTGGCGTCGCCGCTGGCGGCATCGGGGGTGCTGTCACCGCTGCAGCCGGGCAGCACCAGGGCCGCGCCCAGGGTGGACAAGCCGGCCAGCCAGACCAGGGGGTGCTGTTGGATTTTTTTCATGGTGGGTTCTCCGTCCTCGGTAAACCCCACACCGTACGGAGCGGCTGTTTCAGCGTCGTGACAAGACCGCTACACGGCCTTGACATGCACTGAATTTTGGCGTTGCGGGCACCAGCATGGTGCACCACCAGGCAAGGTTCCTGCTTTAACATTTGGAGACATTCAGACCGACCCTTATCGAGGCATCCCCATGGAATTGACCCCCCGGGAAAAAGACAAGCTGCTCATCTTCACCGCCGCCCTGCTGGCCGAGCGCCGCAAGGCGCGGGGCCTGAAGCTGAACTACCCCGAGGCTGTGGCCTACATCAGTGCCGCCGTGATGGAAGGCGCGCGGGACGGCAAGACCGTGGCCCAGTTGATGAGCGAAGGGCGCACCCTGCTCAGCCGCGACGAGGTGATGGAGGGCATCCCCGAAATGATTCCCGACATCCAGGTCGAGGCCACCTTCCCTGACGGCACCAAATTGGTGACCGTCCACCAGCCGATTCCATGACATCC
This sequence comes from Curvibacter sp. GW821-FHT09D12, assembly GCF_059416245.1. Classification (NCBI taxonomy): domain Bacteria; kingdom Pseudomonadati; phylum Pseudomonadota; class Betaproteobacteria; order Burkholderiales; family Comamonadaceae; genus Curvibacter; species Curvibacter sp. GW821-FHT09D12. The sequence goes on from NZ_JBWKOU010000007.1 coordinate 249,495, forward strand.
GCGACAGGAGAACAACGACCATGATTCCCGGCGAACTGATCATTGACGAGGGCGAGCACGCCCTCAACACCGACCGCCCCACCGTGACCCTGCTGGTGCGCAACACGGGCGACCGCCCGATCCAGGTGGGCTCGCACTACCACTTTGCCGAAACCAATGCGGCGCTCGGCTTTGACCGCGCCGCGGCGCGCGGCATGCGGCTGAACATTGCCTCGGGCACCGCTGTGCGCTTCGAGCCCGGGCAGGAGCGCACGGTCGAGTTGGTGGCCGTGTCAGGCAGCCGCCACATCTACGGTTTTCGCGGCCTGGTGCAGGGCGCCCTCTGAAGCCTGCAGGCAAAGGACACACCATGAGTTCCATTTCACGCCGCGCCTACGCGGAAATGTTCGGCCCCACCACGGGCGACCGCATCCGCCTGGCCGACACCGACCTGATCCTTGAGATCGAACACGACCACACCCTGGCCGCCGGCAGTTACGGCGAAGAGGTGAAGTTCGGCGGTGGCAAGACCATTCGCGACGGCATGGCACAAAGCCAGCGCGCCCGCGCCGAAGGCGCCGTCGACACCGTGCTGACCAATGCCGTCATCCTGGACCACTGGGGCGTGGTGAAGGCCGACATCGGCCTGAAGAACGGCCGCATCGTGAAGATCGGCAAGGCCGGCAACCCCGACACCCAGCCCGGCGTGGACATCATCATCGGCCCGGGCACCGAGGTGATCAGCTGCGAAGGCAAGATCGTCACCGCCGGGGGCATCGACACCCACATCCACTTCATCGCACCGCAGCAGATCGAAGAGGCCTTGTGCAGCGGCATCACCACCATGATCGGCGGCGGTACCGGCCCGGCCACGGGCACCTTTGCCACCACCTGCACCCCCGGTCCCTGGAACATCGAACGCATGATGCAGGCGGCCGACGCCTTTCCGATGAACCTGGGTTTTCTGGGCAAAGGCAACGCCAGCCTGCCCACAGCGCTGCATGAGCAGATCGACGCCGGTGCCATCGGCCTGAAACTGCACGAAGACTGGGGCACCACGCCCGCCGCCATCGACAACTGCCTGAACGTGGCCGAGCTGACCGACACCCAGGTGGCCATCCACACCGACACGCTCAATGAATCGGGCTTTGTCGAGGACACGGTGGCCGCCTTCAAGGGCCGCACCATCCACACCTTCCACACCGAAGGCGCGGGCGGCGGCCATGCCCCCGACATCCTGCGCGTGGTGGGCGAGGCCAATGTGCTGCCCTCGTCGACCAACCCGACACGGCCCTACACCATCAACACGCTGGACGAGCACGTGGACATGTTGATGGTGTGCCACCACCTGCACGCCAACATCGCCGAGGACCTGGCCTTTGCGGAGAGCCGCATCCGCAAGGAGACCATCGCAGCCGAAGACATCCTGCACGACCTGGGCGCCATCAGCATGTTCAGCTCGGACAGCCAGGCCATGGGCCGGGTGGGCGAGGTGATCCTGCGCTGCTGGCAGACCGCCCACAAGATGAAGCAGCAGCGCGGCAAGCTGCCCGCCGACACGGCACGCAACGACAACTACCGGGCCCGGCGCTACATCGCCAAATACACCATCAACCCGGCCATCGCGCACGGCATCGGCCACATCGTGGGCAGCATCGAGGAAGGCAAATGGGCCGACCTGGTGATCTGGAACCCGGCCTTCTTTGGCGTGAAGCCCTCGCTGATCCTCAAGGGCGGCTTCATTGCCATGGCCGCCATGGGCGACCCCAACGCCAGCATCCCCACGCCCCAGCCAGTGCACTACCGGCCCATGTTCGGCGCCTTCGGCGGGGCCATTGCCAAGGGCTCGCTCACCTTTGTGTCGCAAGCGGGCATGGCAGCAGGCATCGACCAGCGCTACGGACTGCACAAAACCCTGGCCGAGGTGAAGAACATCCGCACTGTGGGCAAGAAGGACATGCTGCTCAACGACTATGCGCCGCGCATGGAAGTGGACGCCCAGACCTACGAGGTGCGGGCCGACGGCCAGTTGCTGACCTGCGAGCCCGCCACCAGCCTGCCGATGGCGCAGCGCTATTTCCTGTTCTGAGACCGGGTCGATCCCCTGAGACCCGGCCAGGGTCGGGGCCGAAGCGTTAAAGTTTCGGCCCCCGTTCTCACTTTCCCGTCTGGATTGCCGACCATGCTGCAGATCTCCAAAATCATCCCCGGTGGCCAGGGCCTGGCGCCCGTGCTGCTCAAGCGCGCCCACTCCCTCGAACTGGACTGGGACGTGCGCCAGAAAAGCCGTTTCGATGCCACCGACTCGGGTGGTCGCCACCTCGGCGTTTTCCTGCCGCGCGGCACCACGGTGCGCGGCGGCGACGTGCTGGTGGCTGAGGATGGCTCGCTGGTGCGCGTGATCGCGGCCCCCCAGCCTGTGCTGCGCATCACGCCCTGCAGCAGCCATGGCAGCCCCTTCGACCTGGTGCGGGCCGCCTACCACCTGGGCAACCGCCATGTGCCGATCGAGCTCAAGCCCGACCACCTGAAGATCGAGCCCGACCATGTGCTGGCCGACATGCTGCGCAGCATGCACCTGATCGTGAACCCGGTGGACGAATCGTTCGAACCCGAGTCGGGTGCCTATGGCGACCACGGCGGGCACCACCACGGCCATGGGCACGACCATGACCACGGCCACGACCATGAGCACCACGGCCACGATCACAAGCACGCGGCCCACGAACCCGGCCCCGATGCCCCGCACGAGCACACCCAGGATTGCGGCCATGACCATGGGCACGACCACCAGCACGGGCATCAGCACGGGCATCAACACACCCACGACCACGATCACGGCCATGAACACGGCCCGGGTTGCAACCACGACCACGATCACGACCATGGGCACCGTCACTGAAGCCCCTGGTCCGGCCCAGCCCAGCCCGGGCACGGCCGGCCTGCTGTCGCTGATCTGGCTGGCCTCGCCGGCCCTGCCGGTGGGCGGCTTTTCCTATTCCGAAGGGCTGGAGGCTGCGGTCGAATGGGCCGGGGTCGACAACGAAGCCCAGGCGGCCGGCTGGCTGCTGGACCAGTTGCACCTGGGCCTGGCCCGCGGCGATCTGGCCGTGTTGGCGGCCAGCGTGGAGGCCTTGCGTGCCGACCGACTGGACCGCCTGGCCGAACTCAACCAATGGGTGTTGCACACCCGCGAGACCAGCGAGCTGCGCCTGCAAAGCGTGCAGATGGGCCGCTCGCTGATCGACTGGCTGCGCAACCTGCAGCCCGCCCAGGCAGAACGCGTGCAGGCCCTGGGCCTGACCTACCCGGTGGCCTTTGCCGCGGCCGCCGCCGCAAGCCCTGCCAGCGCCGCCGACATCTGTGCCGCCTTTGCCTTTGGCTGGTGCGAGAACATGAGCCAGACTGCCATCAAGGCCGTGCCCCTGGGCCAAAGTGCGGGCCAGCGCATCCTGGCCCGGCTGGCGGCCGAGATCCCGGCCGCCGTGGCCGGTGCCATGGCCCTGGACGATGCCGACCGCCAGGCCTTCACGCCGCGGCTGGCCGTGCTCTCGGCACGCCACGAAACCCAGTATTCCCGGCTTTTCAGAAGTTGAGCCCCACCCTGCCCACGCCCTGCCTTTTACCGAGACCCCACATGAGCACCGCCCTGCACCACATCCCCGGCCGCACCAAGAAACTTCCGCCCCTGCGCGTGGGCATCGGCGGCCCCGTCGGCTCGGGCAAGACCACCTTGCTGGAAATGCTGTGCAAGGCCATGAGCCCACAGTACGACCTGATCGCCATCACCAACGACATCTACACCAAGGAAGACCAGCGCCTGCTGACCGTGAGCGGCGCCCTGCCCGCCGAACGCATCCTGGGGGTGGAAACCGGCGGCTGTCCGCACACGGCCATTCGTGAAGACGCCTCGATCAACCTGGAGGCCATCGACCGCATGCTGGCGCAGTTCCCTGACGCCGACGTGGTGTTTGTCGAGTCGGGCGGAGACAACCTCGCCGCCACGTTCAGCCCCGAGCTGAGCGACCTGACGATCTATGTGATCGACGTGGCTGCGGGCGAAAAAATCCCGCGCAAGGGGGGCCCTGGCATCACCAAAAGCGATCTTTTCGTGATCAACAAGACTGATCTGGCCCCCCATGTGGGTGCCGACCTGGCCGTGATGGAGGCCGACACCCAGCGCATGCGCGGCAAGAAGCCCTATGTGATGACCAACCTGAAAACCCTCAGCGGTCTGACCCAGGTGGTCGAGTTCATCGAGACCAAGGGCATGCTCAAGGCCTGAATCGCCGCTGCAGCGGCAGGCCTGACACGGCCTGCCGGAACGGGTTTGTTCGTCGACAACACACGGGTGCGCCTGCCGGCATCCGTTTCAAATGCTTGTTTTTGCCCCCTTCTCCTGTTAAGTTCGTAACGAGTCATTAATTACCCGATACGACGTGAGGGGCTATGTACATTCGCTTGTTTGTGCTGATGGTTCTGGTGGCGTTCAGCTATTACGCTGGTGTGTCGCCGAACACCCGCAACCACGGGTTCAACACCGTGGTGGCCTATTCGCTGCTCGTGTTCGGCCCCATGCTTTATCTGTTGCCCAGTTACGAGGCCTTCAGAAGCCGGCAACCCAAGCGCCTGACCATCGCCCTGTTGAACCTGTTTCTCGGCTGGACCGTGCTGGGTTGGGTGGCTGCCCTGGTGATGGCCATCAAGAAACCCGAGGTGACCTTGCCCGACGGCGAGGAAAGCGGGTACTTCGACAGTGAATTGCTGGTGCGAGGCTTCTCACTCCTCAATTGCCCGAAATGCGGCGAAAAGGTGAAAGAAGACGCCATCAAGTGCAGGCACTGCGGCACCAGCCTCACGCCCGCTGTGTGAGCGGTCAGGCCGCGCGGGCCGGGGGCACGCCCTGCCGCGGCAGCCGCACCACAGCCAACAAGCCCCCGCCATCCGGCCGGTTGCGCAGTTGCAGCAGGCCCTGGTGGCGCAGTGCGATGTCTCGCGCAATCGACAAGCCCAGCCCCATGCCGCCACGGTGCCGCTGGGCGGTACTCTCCAGGCGCACAAAGGGCTGCAGCACACGCTCAAGTTCGGCCTCGGGCAGCCCGGGGCCGTGGTCGCGCACCTCGATCCCGACCTCGCGGCCATCGTCCCAAAGAAAAATCTCGGCCTGCACACCGTAGCGGATCGCATTCGTCAGCAGGTTGCCCAGACAGCGCCGCAAGGCCAGCGGCTGCACCAGCAAGGCGCCGGCCCGCCCATGCACCGGCACCCAGTGCCCGCAGGCCTGCTGGTCATCGGCCAGGCTGTCAACCAGGGCCTTGATGTCCAGCCACACCGGTGGCTCGGGAGCGGCCACACCGCGCAAGTGGTCCAGCGTGGTGGTGATCAGCGCATCCATCTCAGCAATGTCGCGCCGGAACAGGCTGCGGTCGGCCGGGTCGAGCAGGCGCTCGGCCCGCAGGCGCAGCCGGGTCAGTGGGGTGCGCAAGTCGTGCGAAACCGAGGCCACCACCCGGTCGCGCTCCTGCAGGCGTTGCTGGAGCGTGCTCTGCAGCTGATTGAAGACCCGGCTGACTTCACGGAACTCGGCGCTGCCTTCCTCTGGCAAAGGGGGGCGCTCCAGGCCCTGACCCATGGCCCGTGCGGCCAGCACCAGGCGCTCGACCGGTGCGGCACAGCAGCGGGCACCCACCCAGGCCGCCAGCACCGCAGCCAGCAGGCCCAGCGCCCACTCCAGCGCACCCTGCCAGGCCAACGGCGACGAGGCCCGTTGGGCCGCCCCCTCCAGGTCGAACACCCAGGCGTGCAAAGACAGCAGCAAGGGCCCCAACAGCAACTGGCCCACCACCGCCATCCCCACCATCACCCAGGCCAGGCGGCCAAACAGCGAGGCCGGCAGGCAACGCACCAGGCCGCGCGCCAGGCAGGCGCGCCAGCGCGAGGGATGCAGCAGCGGCTGGAGCACCAGGGTGAACATGGCTTTGAACTCGGTTGTACGGGCTCAGGGCTGCCAGCCCATGCGCCCCTGCACGTGGCGCACATTGAACAGGTAGCCTGCCCCACGCACGGTCTTGATGAAACGGGGCTCGCGCGGATCGTCCCCCAGCTTCTGGCGCAGTCGCGACACCAGCAGGTCGATGCTGCGCTCGAACACTTCCATCGACCGGCCACGTGCATCCTCCATCAACTGGTCACGGCTGCAGATGCGCCGCGGCATCGACAAAAAGGTGCAAAGCAGCCTGAATTCGGCATTCGACAAGGGGGTGACCACCCCCTCTGGGGTGATCAGGTGACGCGCCATGCGGTGCAGCTGCCAGCCATCAAAGTGCACCACCTCGGACTCCTCGGGCGGCGGCGCCTGCCCGCTCGTGATGCGACGCAACACCGTCTGGATGCGCGCCACCAGCTCACGTGGCTCAAAGGGCTTGCTCATGTAGTCGTCGGCCCCCATCTCCAGCCCGATCACCCGGTCGTAAGGATCGCCCCGGGCCGTCAGCATGATGATCGGGATGCGCGAACGCGAGCGCAGCTCACGCGCCAGGGCCAGGCCATCGGTGCCGGGCAGCATCACGTCCAGCACCACCAGATCGACCGGCTGCGCTGCCAGCACCCTGCGCATGGTGTCGGCATCACGCGCCGTGTGAGCCGTGAAACCAAAGCGCGACAGGTATTGGGCTAGCAGTTGGGTGATGTCTGCATCATCGTCAACCACGAGGATGTGTTGCATGGGCAATCGAGAGCGAAAGACGCCGAAGTCTACGCACCGCCGCACCCCTTCAAGCCAGTCAAATAGACCCTGAATACCCGCCTGTTCCAGGCTTAGAAACGTGGTTTGTAAGCATCTTCTTACAGTCCTGACATACCCTGAGTACGGGGGGTAGCGACAGTTGAAGGACCTCCACCTACCCGGCCTGCAACCCCTTCACCGAACCCACCTCACCCGCTCCCAAGCCCAAAGACGCCTCCAAGGCCGGCTACAATGCGCGGCGAAGGAAGTGTGGCAGAGTGGTCGATTGCACCGGTCTTGAAAACCGGCGGCCCGAAAGGGTCCGTGAGTTCGAATCTCACCGCTTCCGCCAGTTATCCGCCCAAGTTGTTTCGACAACTTGGGCGTTTTCTTTTGGGGTTCGAGAAATGGGCTTTGGCAGGCAAAGGCCGGCTCGAGCCCTCCCCCCCACCCGCGTCCCGACCCTCAGGCCAAGCCATACCCCGCATGCGAGAACGGTGTCTGGCGCAGGCGCTCGCCCGTGGCCTTGGCAATGGCGTTGGCCACCGCCGCGGTCATGGGCGCATAGGGCGGCTCGCCCATGCCGCCCCAGACCTCGCCGCCCGTGGGCACGAGAATGGGGGTGATCTGCGGGGTCTGGCGCAGTTGCAGCAGCGGGTAGTCGGGCAGGTTGCTCTGCTGCACCCGGCCGTCGCGCAGGTTGATCTCGCTCATGAACATGGTGGTCAACGCGTAGATCACATTGCCTTCGATCTGGGCCCGGGCCGAGTCGATGTTGGCGACATGGCCGGGGTCGACCGCCACCCACACCTTGTGCACCGTGACCGCTTTTTGTGCCGACACCGACAGCTCGACCACCGCTGCGGCGTAGCTGCCGTAGGCGTCCTGCACGGCCAGGCCCTGCACCCGGCCCTTGGGCAGGGGCTTGCCCCAATGGGCCGCGCTGGCCACAGCCTGCAGCACCTGGCGGTCACGGCTGTTGGCAGGCAGCAGGTCCAGGCGGCCTTGCAGCGGGTCTTTGCCGGCGGCGGCCAGCACTTCGTCGAGAAAGCATTCGCGGGCAAACGGATTCTGGGAGTGGAAGACCGAGCGCCAAAAGCCCACCGGTACGTTGATGTCGCACAGGCCATGGCGCACGTCCAGGGCCGGCACCTGGTAGGGCATGTCGTGAAAGGACTCGCCGGCCTGGAAGTCTTGCCCGTTTTTCAGGGCCTCGGGGCGGATGGCCGCCACGATGGATTGCGAAGCCAGCAGCGCCTGCCAGGCCACCAACTGGCCGCTGGCGTCGATCACCGCTCGCTGGCGGTACAGGGCGGCGGGGCGGTAGAAGTCGTGCTGCATGTCCTCCTCACGGCTCCACAGCAGCTTGACCGGCACGCCCGGCAGGGCCTGGGCGATTTGCACCGACTGGCGCACAAAGTCCTGAAAACCGCCGCGCCTGCCAAAGCCACCGCCCAGGTAGGGCCGGTGCACCTTCACCTGCTGCACCGGCAGGCCGGCGGTCTTGGCCGCCACCGCCAGCGTGGCCTCGGCGTTCTGTGTGGGGGCCCAGACCTCCAGCGTGTCGCCCTGCAGCAGGCTGGTGCAGTTCTGCGGCTCCAGGGTGAAGTGGCTCAGGTAGGGCACGAAGTACTCGGCCTCGACCACCTTGCCGGCCCCCACCTCGGTCTGGGTCTTGGCAAAGTCGCCCTCTTGCCGCAGGGGCCGTGCGGCCTGGGTACCGGCCTCCAGCAACTTGCGCACGGCGGCGTCATCGAGTTTGTCCTGGCCCTTGTAGTCCCAGCTCACCTTAAGGGCCTTGACGGCCTGCTGGGCCCGCCACCAGTTGTCGGCCACCACGGCCACGAAGTCGGGGCCGGTGACCACCTTCTTCACGCCACGGCGGCTTTTCACGGCGCCATCGTCCACGCTGGCGGGCGCGCCGCCAAACACCGGGCATTGCACGATGGCGGCATACAACATGCCGGGCAGGCGCACATCGATGCCGAACACCGCGCTGCCATTGACCTTGGCGGGGATGTCGAGGCGCGGGATGGGCTTGCCGATCAGGCTCCACTCCGAGGGCGCCTTGAGCTTGACCGACTCGGGCACCGGCTGCTGGGCTGCCTGGGCGGCCAGTGCGCCGTAGCTCAGGCTGCGCTGGCTGGCCGGGTGACTGACGCGGCCCGCCTTGGCCACCACCTCGGCGATCGGCACGCCCCACTGCTGGGCGGCGGCGGCCTTGAGCATCTCGCGGGCCACGGCGCCGGCCTTGCGCATCACGGCCTGCGAATCGCGGGTGCCACGGCTGCCACCGGTGGCAAAAGTCACGTACACCTTGTTGCGGGCAATGTGCTCGCTGACCGAGGCGAACTCCATGCGCACATCGGCCCATTGGCATTCCAGCTCTTCGGCCAGCATCATCGGCAGGCTGGTGCTGGTGCCCTGGCCCATTTCGGCTCGGGCCACCTCGCAGACGACCTGGTTGTCAGGCGTGATGCGAATCCAGGCATTGATATCGACAGCGTCCGAGGGGGCAGAGCCGGCTTTCTGGGCCATGGCCGGCATGTGAAAGCCCAGGGTGAAGCCGGTGGCAGCCGCGGCACCGGCCTTCAGGAAGCTGCGGCGCGAGGTGGGCCGTGTGCCCGTGGGGATGAGGGGAAGGATGGGGGTGTTCATGCGGGCCTCCTCAAGCGCGGGCCTTGCCCAGTTGGGCGGCCTCGTGGATGGCCGCCTTGATGCGGGGGTAGGTGCCGCAGCGGCACAGGTTGGTGATGGCGGCGTCGATGTCGGCATCGGTGGGGTGCGGCTTGCGCGCCAGCAAGGCCGTGGCGGCCATCAGCATGCCCGACTGGCAGTAGCCGCACTGCGGCACCTGCTTGGCAATCCAGGCCTTTTGCAGCGCCGAGGTGCCGCGCAGGCCCTCGATGGTGGTGATCTTGCGGCCCACGGCCGCGCTGGACGGCAGGCTGCACGAGCGCACCGGCTCACCATCGAGCAGCACGGTGCAGGCACCGCACATGGCCACGCCACAGCCAAACTTGGTGCCGGTGAGGCCGGCCTCATCGCGGATGGCCCATAACAAGGGCATGTCGGTCTCGATGTCGAGTGACACGGTTTTGCCATTCAAGTTGAGCTGCATGGAACGCCTTTCTGTGGGGGGTGTGGGCGCGGCAGGCACGGCGCGTGAGCAGCCGGGCAGACCTGCGCTGGGCATTGTGATCAGGCCATGATTTGCGTGTGGGAGCGAGAGGGGATTCCCCCTGCGGCCCACTCTGGTTCAGGGCCCGATGGGCGGAACGGAACAGCGGGTGGGCTTGGGGGCGGAAAGCAGCAGGAGTCGAACCTACCCAGGAGCGGCTGACGCCCCTGACCGGGTTTGAAGCCCGGGCACACCACCGGGTGTGTATGCCTTCCAGTGCCGCAGGCCGCCGGGTGGGCGACCTGGGTCAGAAATGAAGCCCCTGCAGCGGCGCGGGGCCGGTGCAGGGTGGCAGGATTCTACCGGTGCCCTGCCCTGCTTTCAGGCCACCGGGGCTAAGGTTGTGGGCAGGGGGCTACCCTGCCAATGCGCGTCGGGGCGCAGCAGGTGGGCGTCGCGCACGCGGCGGGTGTAGCCCACGCGGTCGAAGAACTCCAGGATCTGGATGGCGCGTTTGCGCCCCAGGCCGGTGGCATCGCGAAAGCCGGCGGCTTCGACCAGGCCCTGAGGCTGCTCGGCGGCCAGGCGGGCCACCAGGGCGGCCAGCTCGTCCATGGCGCTGGCGGCATAGAACAGGTCTTTCACCACCTGGAACACCAGCCCCTGGCGGGCCTGTTTGCGCAGCAGCTGGCGCACGCCCTCTTCGGTGCCGTGGTGGTCGCGGGCCAGGTCACGCACCCAGGGCGGGTCGTAGCGGCCGGCCTGCAGGCGGCCCTGCACTTGTTGCCACAAGGTGTGCTCGGCAGCGCTCAGTTGCATCCGGTGGCCGGGCCGATGCAGCCAGGCCCCCGTCTGCTCGATCTGGTGCTCGCCGAGCAAGGTGTCGATGAGACCGCGCCACAGGGCATCGTGCTGGGACTGCGCCAAGCCCGGCAGGGCCATGCGGCGCAGGCGCGCGGCGTTCAGGCCCGGCTCGTCGGGGTTCTTGTCGTGAAACTGGGCCAGCCGGGCCAGCAGTTGCTCGCGCAGCGGCTGCCAGCGCGCCGGGTCGATCAGCAAGGCGTCATCGGCCCCCAGGGGGATGGCGAGGGCGATGTCCGGCAATTCAGGGGGCGTCAGTGCTCGGCCCATCAGGCGCTGCAGTTGCGAGCGCGCCAGGCCCAGCGGGGCGCTGGCGATCAGGGGGCGGGCATCGCCCGTGGTGACCAGGGCTTCGAGGGCGTCCAGGGTGGCCACGCGCTCGGGGCTGCGGCGCTTGCGCTCGGGGGCCTCGGGGTCGAGCACGCAGCCGCCCGCGATGGTGCGGCTGGCCTGGGCATTGCGCAGGATCAGGCGGTCACCGGGCAGCGCAAACACCGGCGCATCGAGCACCAGCTGGGCGCGCACCTCGGTACCGGGCTCGATGCGCTCGCCCTGCAGCAGGGCCACATGGGCCGTGAGGTGGGCGGTGCCCAGGTGCAGGTGCACGGGGGCCCACTGGGCCAGGGCCGGGGCGTCGGGCAGCAGGCGCAGGCGCACGTCGATGCGCTTGCTGGCCTGCAGGGCGCGGGCATCGGCGATCCAGTCGCCGCGGTGGATCTCGGCCTTGTCGATGCCCACCAGGTTGAGGGCGCAGCGCTGGCCTGCATGGCCTTCGGGGCGGCTCTGGTTCTGGGCATGCAGGCTGCGCACGCGCACGCTGAGGCCACTGGCCGAGTGCTGGAGGGTGTCGCCCACCTGCACCTGGCCGCCGAACACGGTGCCGGTGACCACGGTGCCCTGGCCGGCCAGGGTGAAGACCCGGTCCACCGCCAGCCGGAACAGGCCATCGCGCGCTCGATCGGGCGCCGCCTGGGCCAGCGTGTGCAGATGCTGGCGCAAGGCGGCCACGCCAGGGTCGTCGGGCTGCTGGGCCGCCGTTTCAAACACCGGGGCCCCGGCCAGCGGGGTGGGTGCCAGCAGCGCGGCGATGTCGGCCCGCACCTGGGCACGGCGCTCGGGGCTGGCGCGGTCGGCCTTGCTGAGGGCCACGGTGGCCTGGCGCACCCCCAGCAGCAGCACGATGTCGAGGTGCTCGCGGGTCTGCGGCATCAGGCCATCGTCGGCGGCCACCACCAGCAGGGCGTGGTCGATGCCCACCGCACCGGCGGCCATGGTGTGCACAAAGCGCTCGTGCCCGGGCACATCGATGATGCCCAGCACCTCACCATTGGGCAGCGGGGTGTAGGCATAGCCGAGTTCGATCGAGATGCCGCGCTCTTTTTCTTCCTTGAGCCGGTCGGTGTCCACGCCGGTGAGGGCGCGCACCAGGGTGGTCTTGCCGTGGTCGATGTGGCCTGCGGTACCGATGATCATGGGCGGCTCAGTGATTCAATGCGGCGCCGAGCTGCGGCAACTGCGCCTCGAAGGCGGCCTGGTCGGCGGCCTCCAGGCAGCGCAGATCCCACCACAGGGCGTCGTCTTGTGTGCGGCCGATCACGGGCCGGGGCAACTGGCGCAGCGCGGCTTCCAGTTGCTGCAACTGGCGACCGGCCTGGCGCGCCTGCACAGGGCTCAGGCGCAGGCCCTGGCTGGGCAGCAGATCCACCGGCAAGGCGCCGCTGCCGATCTGGCTGCTCATGGCGGCCACCTCCACGACCCAACCCGGGCCCACGGCGGCCTGCACCAGGGGCAGCAAAGCCTGCGCCTGGGCCTGCATGTCGGCCACCGGGCGCGTGAACAGCCGCAAAGTGGTGAGGCGCTGGGCCAGCAGATCAGGCGACAGGTACAGGCGCAGCACCGGTTCCAGGGCCGCCAGGGTGAGCTTGCCCACCCGCAGGGCGCGCTTGAGCGGGCTCTTCTTGATCTGGGCGATCAGGTCTTTTCGGCCCACGATCAGGCCGGCCTGCGGGCCGCCCAGCAATTTGTCGCCGCTGAAGGTGACCAGGTCGGCGCCGGCGGCGATGGTTTCGCGCACCGTCACCTCATGGGGCAGGCCCCAGGGGCGCAGGTCGACCAGGGTGCCGCTGCCCAGGTCCACCACCAGGGGGCGCTGGCGGGCATGGGCAATGGCAGCCACCTCGGTTTCGGGCACGCTCTTGGTGAAGCCGGTCACCTCGTAGTTGCTGCAATGCACCTTCATCAGCAGCGCGGTCTGCTCGCCCACGGCGTTTTCGTAGTCGCGCGCATGGGTGCGGTTGGTGGTGCCCACCTCGACCAGGCGGGCCCCGGCGCGGGCCATGATGTCGGGGATGCGGAAGGCGCCGCCGATCTCGACCAGCTCGCCGCGCGAGACGATCACCTCGCGGCCGGCGGCCAGCGCGCTCAGGGTCAGCAGCACGGCGGCCGCATTGTTGTTGACCACCGTGGCGGCCTCGGCCCCGGTCAGCTCGCACAGCAGGTCTTCGACCAGGTCGTCGCGGTCACCCCGGCCGCCGGTGGCCAGGTCGTACTCGAGGTTGGCCGGGGCCGTCAGGGCCTGCACCACAGACTCGACGGCCTCTTGCGGCAGCAGGGCCCGGCCCAGGTTGGTGTGCAGCACCGTGCCCGTGAGGTTGAACACCGAGCGCAAGCGGGGCGCAAAGCGCCGGGTCAGGTGCTGCTGCACCGACTGGCGCAACGCGACCTCATCGGGCAGGGGCGCGTCGCCCGCCTGCTCGCGCCAGGCCTGGCGCGCCCGGGCCAGCACCTGCCGCACCGCCTCGGTGAGCGCCTCTTTGCCATAGGGGGCCAGCAGCGGCTGCAGCTCGGGGTGCTGCAGCAACCGATCCACCGAAGGCAGGCTGGCCAGGGCGGGGACGGGAGAAGAACGGGAGGCCTCGGGCTGGGTCATGGCGGACTGGGTGAAAAAAAGCTCAGGACAGATCAGGAGGCAAGGCGGCGTCGTCGCCCTGCTGCGGCTCGGCCACGGCCACGAACAGCAAGGGATTGGGGCTGGCCCGCTGAAAGCGGGTCTCACCCATCAGCAGGTCCAGGGTCAGGCTGGCCAGATCGTCGGCCAAGGGCTCGGCCAGAGGGTCTTTCTCCTGGTTGACCAGTTTGCGGTAGGTGCCGCATTCGCTGCAGGTCTCGGCCGTGACCACGCCTTTGTCATTTTCGATGCCCTGGTACGCCACGCCCTGGGTGGATTCGCAGTGCGAGCACTTCACGCGCACCATGTGCCATTCGGTGGCGCAGGTGCCGCAGTGCAGGTAGCGGTGCCCCGCCGCCTGGCCCCCGATGCGCAGCACGCTGGCCACCGGGGCGCTGGCGCACACGGGGCAGACGCTGGCGGTGTCGGTGTAGGGCACGTCGGCCTCGGTGAGCTGGCTGGCCAGCCGGGTGAAGCTGACCTGCAGGGCCGCCATGATGAAGGGCGAGAGGCCCACGTCGCGGGCCGAGCCCTCGCCTTGCAGCAACTTGCGGGCAATGTCGTCGCGTTCGGCATGGCTGAGCTCGCGCAGGGCGCCGAGCAAGGGTTGCAGGGCTTCTGGCAGACCGTCTTCGCGGGCCAGGGTGTCGATCAGGCTGTCGAGCACATCGTGCCAGGCCGGATCCAGGTGATCGAGTGCGGGCATCAAGGGCATGCCGTGCTGCTGGGCTCGGGTCTTGATGTCTTCGGCCACGGTGGGCACCGGCACCTGAGCCACGGCCTGGTGCTGGGCATCCATGATCTTGGCCACGAACAGCAGGTAATCGGCAATCGGGTTGCCATCGGCCAACTGGCGCAGGCGGGCCGCGCGTTCGGCAAACAGCGAGCCCGCTGCGGGCGGCAGCACCCGAGGGAAGCGGGTGTGGTCCAGGGCTTCAATGTCACCGGGTTGAAGAATGCGTTGCATGGAAAAGTGTCCCAAAAAAGCAGCCGCCGGCGCGCCAACAGCAGGCGCCCGGCGGCAGTGAGCCCGATCAGGGGCGTTGAACAGGCAGGAAGATCAGCTGTTGTCGCCCGTCATCTTGCGGTACCAGCCACGGTGGTGCTGCTTGGCCCAGGCCCGTGTCACGGTGCCATAAAGCATGGCCCGGATGGTACCGCGGGTCCAGATGGCGGCGTAGATGTGCATCAGGATCAGGCCGATCATCCACACCCCGGCCGCCGCATGCAGCAGCGAGCTGATGCGCACCACATCGGCGGGCAGCTTCCACCAGGCGCGCCACATCGGCAGGCCCGACAGAAACAACACCACCATGCCGCCCACCAGGCCCCAGAACAGCAGCTTCTGGCCGCCGTTGTACTTGCCTTGTTCGGGCATGTCGTGGTCGTTGCCGTCCACCATCTTGTTGACGTTCTTCAGCCACTCGACATCGCGCGGCTCGACCACGTTCAGGCGCCAGAAGCGCAAGCCCATGATCACAAAGAACGCCATCATCACCACCCCGATGTAGGGGTGCAGGATGCGCGTCCAGGGCCCGCCGCCGAAGAGCTGGGTCAAGGGAAAGAACGCCGGGTGGAAGAACGCCAGGCCCGACAGGGCCAGCAGGATGAAGCAGATGCCCACCACCCAGTGGTTGGCACGCTCGGACGCGTTGTAGCGCTGCAGGTCACGAGGGTTGCGTCTCATGGTGCGGTCTCCTGGTTGGCCTGGGCTTGCGCCTGGGCGGCTTGGTCCTTGGCTTCCATTTCATCTTCCAGTTCCTTGGACACCTCGTTCGGGCCCTTGGTGATGTAGTGAAACAGGCTGCCCACCGCGGCGGCGCCCAGGGCGGCCATGGCCAGCGGCTTGGCCACGCCCTTCCACAAGCCCACGAAGGGGCTGATCTTGGGCGAGTCGGGCAGGCCGTGGTAGAGCGAAGGCTTGTCGGCGTGGTGCAGCACATACATCACGTGGGTGCCCCCCACCCCGGCCGGGTCGTACAGACCGGCCTGGTCGAAACCACGCTCTTTCAGGTCAAGGATGCGTTCCTCGGCCTGATCCTTCATGGCCTCCTTGGTGCCGAACATGATGGCGCCGGTGGGACAGGTCTTGACGCAGGCCGGCTCCATGCCCACCGCCACGCGGTCCGAGCACAGGGTGCACTTGTAGGCCTTGTTGTCCTTCTTGGAGATGCGCGGCACATCGAACGGGCAGCCCGTCACGCAGTAGCCGCAGCCGATGCAGTTTTCCTCCTGGAAGTCGACGATGCCGTTGGCGTACTGGACGATGGCACCGGGCGAAGGGCAGGCCTTGAGGCAGCCCGGGTCTTCGCAGTGCATGCAGCCGTCCTTGCGGATCAGCCACTCCAGGTTGCCGCTGGCCTCGTTCTCGTACTCGGAGAAACGCATCACGGTCCAGGATTGGGCGCTCAGGTCGGTCGGGTTGTCGTACACCCCGGCCGCCGCCGTGCCCACCTCGTCGCGCAGGTCGTTCCATTCCATGCAGGCGGTCTGGCAGGCCTTGCAGCCGATGCACTTGGAGACATCGATCAGCTTGGCCACCTCGCCCGCGTGCGCCGAACGCGCGCTGGGCGAAGGCGTGGTGGTGGCGGAGCGGCGCTTGATATCGAGAGATTGCAGAGATGACATCAGGGGCTCCTCAAACCTTCTCGACCTTGACCAGGAAGGTCTTGAACTCAGGCGTGTTGCTGTTGCCGTCGCCCACAAAAGGCGTCAGCGTGTTGGCCAGGAAGCCCGGCTTGGTCACGCCCTTGAAGCCCCAGTGGATCGGGATGCCCACGTGCTGCACGGTCTTGCCCTCGATCTGCATCGGCTTGATGCGCTTGGTCACCAGGGCCACGGCCTTGATGTAGCCGCGCTTGGAGCTGACCTTGACCATGTCGCCGCTCTTCACCCCCACCGACTCGGCCAGGCTCTCGCTGATCTCGACGAACTGCTCGGGTTGCGTGATCGCGTTGAGCAGCGAGTGCTTGGTCCAGTAGTGGAAGTGCTCGGTGAGGCGGTAGGTGGTGCCCACGTGCGGGAACTCGTCGGCCTTGCCGAAGGTGTCCCAGATGCCGGGCAGCACGCGCGCGGCGGGGCTGCTGGTGGCCTTGGGGTTCTTCGGGTGCATGGGGTTGTAGCCCAGCGGGGTGTCGAAGGGTTCGTAGTGCGTGGGGAAAGGCCCTTCGTTCATGCCCTTGCGCGCGAAGAAACGTGCCACGCCTTCAGGGTTCATGATGAAGGGGCCCGTGCCGGTGTCGGGGCCCAGGGTGGGTCCGATGTCGGGCACATCCGCCCCCGTCCAGGCGCTGCCGTTCCAGCCGATCAGCTTGCGGTGCGGGTTGAAAGGCTTGCCCGCCACGTCGCACGAGGCGCGGTTGTACAACACCCGGCGATTCGCCGGCCAGGCCCAGGCCCAGTTCAGCGTGTTGCCGATGCCGGTCGGGTCAGCGTTGTCACGCCGGGCCATCTGGTTGCCTGCCGAGGTCCAGGAACCCGCCCAGATCCAGCAGCCACTTTGCGTGCTGCCGTCGTCGCGCAATTCACCGAAGCCACTGAGCTGCTCACCGGCCTTGCGGATCACCTTGGTCGGGTCCTTGGGGTCGGTCAGTTGCACCAGGGCACGGCCGTTGGACTCTTTGGCCACCTCTTCCGGACGCGGCTCCTCGGGGTCGGCGTAAGGCCACCACAGGTTGGCGATCGGATCGGGGAACTTGCCCCCCTCGGCTTTGTAAAGGGCCTTCAGGCGCAGGTGCAGCTGCGACATGATGTAGATGTCGGTCTTGGCCTCGCCCGGCGGCTCGGCCGCCTTCCAGTGCCACTGCAACACGCGCGAAGAACTGACCACCGAGCCTTCTTCTTCGGCAAAGCAGGTGGTCGGCAGGCGGAACACCTCGGTCTGGATCGAGGCGCTGTCCACATCGTTGTACTCGCCGTGGTTTTTCCAGAAGTCGGCGGTCTCGGTGGCCAGCGGGTCCATCACCACCAGGAACTTCAGCTTGGACAGGCCGTTGCGCACGCGGTCCTTGTTGGACAGCGCCGCCAGCGGGTTGAAGCCCTGGGCGATGTAGCCGTTGACCTTGCCCTGGTTCATCAGCTCGAAGATCTGCAGCATGTCGTACTGCTTGTCGAGCTTGGGCAGGTAGTCGTAGGCCCAGTTGTTCTCGGCCGTGGCCGCCGGCCCCCACCAGGACTTCATGAGGCTGACGTGGAACTTGGGATAGTTCTGCCAGTAGCTCATCTGCCCCGGGCGCAGCGGCATCTGGGTGCGCGCAGCGATGTATTTGGCGTAGTCCTGCTCGGCCTGGCCAGGCATGGTCAGGTAGCCCGGCAGGCTGGCCGACAGAATGCCCAGGTCGGTCAGGCCCTGGATGTTGGAGTGGCCGCGCAGCGCGTTCATGCCCCCACCGGCGATGCCGATGTTGCCCAGCAGCAGTTGCACCATGGCGCCGGTGCGCAGGATCTGTGCGCCGGTGGAATGCTGGGTCCAGCCGAGGGCGTACAGGATGGTGGCCGCACGCCCGGCCTGCGCCGTCGACGCCAGCTTCTCGCACACGTGCAGGAACTTGGCTTTGGGCGTGCCACACACCTTCTCCACTTTTTCAGGGGTGTACTCGGCATAGTGCTTTTTCAACCACTGGTACACGCAGCGCGGGTGTTGCAGCGTGGGGTCGGTCACCACGTAGCCATCGTGGCCGATCTCGTAGTCCCAGCTGGCCTTGTCGTAGCTGCGCTTTTCAGGGTTGTAGCCCGAGAAGATGCCATCGTCGAAGGCGAAATCTTCACGCACGACAAAACTGAAGTCGGTGTAGTTCTTGACGTACTCGTGGTGGATCTTGTCGTTGGTGAGCAGGTAATTGATCACTGCACCCAGGAACACCAGATCGCTGCCCGAACGGATGGGGGCATAGAAGTCGGCAATCGAAGCCGAGCGATTGAAGCGCGGGTCGACCACCATCAAGTGCGCCTTGTTGTGCGCCTTGGCCTCGGTCACCCATTTGAAGCCGCAGGGGTGGGCTTCAGCGGCATTGCCGCCCATGATCAAAATAACGTCCGCGTTCTTGATGTCGACCCAATGGTTCGTCATCGCTCCACGGCCAAACGTCGGGGCAAGACCTGCCACCGTCGGGCCGTGTCAGACACGTGCTTGGTTGTCGAGTGCAAGAAGGCCCCAGCTGCGGGCCACTTTGTGCGTGATGTAACCGGCTTCGTTGCTGGCGGCCGAGGCGGCCAGCATGCCGGTGGTGAGCCAGCGGTTCACGGTCAGCCCATCGTCGGTCTTTTCGACGAAGTTGGCGTCGCGGTCTTCCTTGAGCAGCTTGCTGATGCGGGTCAGCGCGTCGTCCCACGACAGGCGTTTCCACTCATTGGAGCCCGGTGCCCGGTACTCGGGGTACTTGAGGCGGTTCGGGCTGTGCACGAAGTCGAGCAGGCTGGCGCCCTTGGGGCACAGGGTGCCACGGTTCACCGGGTGGTCCGGATCGCCTTCGACGTGGATCACCGACAGCTTGGCGTTCTTGGCGCCATCGCCCAGTGAATGCATGAGGATGCCGCAACCCACCGAACAGTAGGTGCAGGTCTGACGGGTGACGGTGGTGGCCGCCAATTTGTACTGACGGACTTCCGCCAAGGCTGTGGTGGGTGAGAAACCCATCAGGGCCAGGCTGGAGCCCGCCAGAGTCGAACCAGTCACTTTCATGAACTGGCGTCTGGAGAGTTGCACCATGGGGGTACCTTCTTGATTGGAGCAGGCCGAAATTCTAGGTTGAAGCCGCGACCCACATTTGAAAAATAGCGCAAAACGTGAGCGTTTTCCATGGGTATTTCACGCATATCAAGCAATTTGCCGGGATTATTGACGGATTAACTCCGAATATCAGCTTGATAATCCTGCGAAATTGACACATTCAAAAAACTTATCAAGCCACTCGACCCCACCGGCCTTCCGCTTGTCAAAGAGCTGAATAGCCTTGGTCTTGAAAGATG
Organism: Curvibacter sp. GW821-FHT09D12; assembly: GCF_059416245.1. NCBI lineage: Bacteria > Pseudomonadati > Pseudomonadota > Betaproteobacteria > Burkholderiales > Comamonadaceae > Curvibacter > Curvibacter sp. GW821-FHT09D12. The sequence goes on from NZ_JBWKOU010000007.1 coordinate 269,094, forward strand.
AATTTATATTCGTCTATGATCCGCCGACATGAAACCCAAGGACGAAGAAAAGCTGCGCGCCATCGCCGAGGCCACCTTCACCCTGGTCGAGCAGACCGGGCTGAGCGGCCTGACCATGGCCGCCATTGCCCGTGAGGCCGGGTTGGCCACCGGCACGCTGTATGTCTACTTCAAGTCCAAGGAAGAATTGATGGTGGGCCTGTACGAGCAGGCCAAGCGCCAGACCGCCGCCAGCCTGATGCAGGGCGACGACCCGTCGGTCCCCTTCCGACAACGCTTTCGCCGCATGTGGGACAACTGGCTGGAACACCGGCTGGCCCATTCGGCCCAGGTGGTTTTCCTGGAGCAGTACTACAACTCCCCCTGGTTCAGCGAGGCCAGCCGACAGCTGTCAGCCCAACTGATCAAGGGCTGGATCGACCTGATCGACAACGCCAAGGCGCAGCAGATCCTCAAGGACGTACCCACCCCGCTGCTGATCAGCAGCTTTGCCGGCTCGGTGCGCGAAACCGCCCAATTGCTGCGCAACGGCAGCCTGAACCACACCCCCGAGCAACTCGGCATGGCCTTCGGGCTGTGCTGGGACGGCATCAAGGCCTGACCCTCCACCCCTGAATTCACCAGCCAAATCCGCCCTTTAACCGAATAAATATTCACCCAAATAGGACCCACCCCATGAGCACCCTGAACATCAACGGACAGAACCACGAGGTTGATGTGGACCCGTCCACCCCCATTCTCTGGACCCTTCGCGACACCCTGGGCATGACCGGCACCAAGTTCGGCTGTGGCGCGGCCCTGTGCGGTGCCTGCACCGTGCACCTGAATGGCCAGGCGATCCGCTCGTGCGTGACGCCGGTGTCGGCGGCCAGTGGCCAGAAGATCACCACCATCGAAGCCGTCACCGGCGGCAGCGACAAGGTGGGCCAGGCCGTGCATCAGGCCTGGGTGAAGCATGACGTGGCCCAGTGCGGCTACTGCCAGAGCGGGCAGATCATGTCGGCCACCGCCTTCCTCAAAACCCTGCCGCGCGGCAAGCTGCCCAGCGAGGCCGAGATCGACACGGCCATGGCGGGCAACATCTGCCGCTGCGGCACCTACGCGCGCATCCGTGCCGCCATCACCGACGCCGCCAAGGCCCTGGCCTGATTCCCAGAAGGAGCACCTCATGAACTTCGACCCAGCCACCTTCGAACTGCCCCGCCACCTGCAGGCCCTGATGCAACGCGAGCAAAGCGCCAGCGCCCCTGCGGCCGGCGGCCTGCCGCGCCGCAGCTTTCTGAAACTGGGCGCCCTGAGCGGCTTTGCGCTCGGCGCCTTCCCCTTGGGCACCCTGGCCCAGGACGCGGCCCAGCCGGCCACGCTCAAGCCCACGCAACAGCCCTCGGCCTTCCTGCACATCGGGGCCGACGGCAGCACCACCATCACCATCAACCGGCTGGACTTCGGCCAGGGCGTGCAGACCTCGCTGCCCATGATCCTGGCCGAAGAGCTGGACGCCGACTGGTCCAAGGTGAAGAGCGTTCACGGCAGCAATGACCCGGCGTATGTCGACCCCTTGTTCGGCCTGCACATCACGGGCGGCTCGGGCTCGATCGCGCACTCGTACACCCAGTACCGCGAGTTGGGGGCCCGCGCCCGCGCCATGCTGGTGCAGGCCGCAGCAGCCCGCTGGAAGGTCGAGCCAACCGGCCTGCGCACGCGAAACGGCCAGGTGATCGGCCCGGCCGGCCAGCAACTGGGCTACGGCGAACTGGCCGAGGCCGCCATGGCCCTGCCGGTGCCCACCCGAGTGACGCTGAAAGACCCAAAAGACTTCCAGCTGATCGGCCAGCCCACGGGCCGGCTCGATGCAGCGGCCAAATCCAGCGGCCACCAGGACTATGGCATCGATGTGCGCCTGCCCGGCCTGCTGACCGCCGTGGTGGCCCACCCGCCGGTGTTTGGTGCCCGACTCCAGTCGGTGGACGACAGCGCCGCCCGCGCCATCAAGGGCGTGAAGGCGGTGCTGCGCATCCCGGCAGACCGCGGTGGCGAAGCCGTGGCCGTGCTGGCCGAAGGCTACTGGGCCGCCAAGCAGGGCCGTGACGCCCTCAAGCTGGAATGGGACAGCAGTGCCGTCGAAAAGGTGGACAGCGTGCGCCAGTTGGCGCAGTACCGAGCCCTGGCCACGCAGCCCGGCCCGCGCCGCTTCGATGCCGACGTGTCGGCCCTGGACAAGGCACCGCACCAGATCAGCGCTGAGTTCATCTTTCCTTACCTGGCCCACGCGCCCATGGAGCCGCTGAACTGCACCGTGCGCGTTGAAGCGGGCAAAGCCGAACTGTGGGTGGGCACCCAGATGCCGGGCCTGGACGGCATGGCCGCGGCCACCGTGCTGGGCCTGCCGCCGCAGAACGTGCAGGTGCACGTGCAGATGGCCGGAGGCGGCTTCGGGCGCCGCGCCATCCCCAGCAGCGACTATGTGGTGGAAGCCGCCCAGGTGGCCAAGGCCGCCCTGGCTGCAGGCATCAGCGCGCCGGTGCGCCTGCTGTGGAGCCGCGAGGACGACGTCAAGGGCGGGTACTACCGCCCCATGCACCTGCACACTGCACGCATCGGCTTTGACGGCCAGGGCCGCATCCAGGCCTGGGACCACGTGATCGTGGGCCAGTCGATCCTGGCAGGCTCGCCCTTCGAGCCCATGATGGTCAAGAACGGCATCGACGGCACCGCTGTGGAAGGCATGAAGGAGCCCTACGAGATCCCGATGCGCCTGACCGTGCAACACCCCAAGGTGAATGTGCCGGTGCTGTGGTGGCGCAGTGTGGGCTCGACCCACACCGCCTTCGTGATGGAAACACTGATCGACGAGATCGCCCGCACCACCCGGCAAGACCCCGTGGCCTACCGCATGAAGCTGATCGGCGAGCAACACCCGCGCCACAAGGCCGCGCTGCAACTGGCGGTCGAGAAGTCAGGCTACGGCAAGAAGAAGCTGGCCCCGGGTCGCGCCTGGGGTGTGGCGGTGCACGAGTCGTTCAACTCGGTGGTGGCCTATGTGGTCGAAGCCTCGCTGAAAAAGGGCGTGCCCACGCTGCACAAGGTGACGGCCGGCGTGCACTGCAACCGGGTGATCAACCCACGCAGCCTGGAAGCCCAGGTACAGGGCGGCGCGCTGATGGGCCTGTCGATGTGCCTGCCCGGCGCCGCCATCACCCTGAAGGACGGCCAGGTCGAGCAGAGCAACTTCGGTGACTACGCCGTGCCCCGCATCACCGCCATGCCGCAGATCGCCGTGCACACCGTGCTCAGCGACGACGCCCCCACCGGCATGGGCGAGCCGGGCCTGCCACCGCTGGCCCCGGCCTTTGCCAATGCCGTGGCCCGACTCAGCGGCAAGCCCGTGCGCGAACTGCCCTTCAAGCAGGGTTGAGAAAGGGCCGGGCCGCCCCCTCAACCAGGGGGGCGGGCCTGTGCCTTCTTGCGGGCGTACATCGCCAGATCGGCCTGGCGCAGCAAGGCATCGGCCTGGTCGGCATCGTCGGGGCACAGGGCCACGCCGATCGAGGCCCCCACCTGGAAGGCCCGCGATTCCACGCTGATCGGCTGGCTCAGGGCCTGGTGCACCCGTTGCACCAACTGGCGCGCCTGCTCGCGGCTTTGCACCCCGCGCTGCAGCACGGCAAATTCATCGCCCCCCAGGCGGGCCACAAAGTCGGCCTCGCGGGCGATCGAGTTCAGGGCCTTGGCCACCCCGACCAGCACCAGGTCTCCCACCGCATGACCGTATTGGTCATTGATGGGCTTGAACCCATCCAGATCCAGGTAAAGCACCGCGCAGCCCACGCCGGTGCGACGGGCCAACGAGACCTCGGCCTCCAGGCACTCCATGAACATGGCCCGGTTGATCAGGCCGGTCAGCGCATCATGGTGGGCGGCAAAGCGGATGCGTTCCTCGTCGAGCTTGCGCTGGGTGATGTCGGTCACGGTGCGCAACAGGCCGCCGTCCTCAATCGGAAGGTTGCGCACCTCGATCACCCGGCCATTGGCGCGCCGGCGCTCATAGCGTGGCAGATGAGGCGAACGCCCGCCCGCCTGGACATACTGCTGCACCCTGTCAGGCGCCCCCTCAAACTCATGATGGGCACGCTGGTAGTCCAGCACCTCGGACAGGCTCATGCGCTGCCCCATCCACTGCCGGGGCAGCTCAAGCAAGTCCAGGAAATTCAGATTGCACAACTCGATCATGCCGTCGGCGCCAATCAGGGCAATGCCCTGGTCCAGGTTCTCGACAGTGGCCTCCAGCAGCACCGACTTGTGACGCAGTTGCTGCTCGCGCTCGCGCGCCAGGCGCTCAGCCGCTTCCAGGCGCTGTTGCTGGCGCTTGATCTCGGTGATGTCGACGTGGGCATAAAAAGCCTCGCCGCCCCCGGTGGGGCGGGCAATCACACGGCAAAAGCGGTTGCCCGGCAAGGGCAGCTCAAACGGCGCCCCCGAAAAACGCAAGTGGTCCTTCAGCACCTGCAGGCCGGCGGCATACAGTTCGTGCTGGGACGTGTTGAGCGCCAGATCCTGCTGCCAGGCCGCCTCGAACACCTGCTCGAAACCGCTGCCCAGGGCCGAATGTCGATCACGCAAGCCATACATCAGGACAAATGATTCATTGACCCACTCGATGCGCCCGCCATCCAGCCCACACACCATCAAGGCATCAGGCACCTTGTCCAGCAGCACAGGCCCGCCGACCGGGAGCACGGCGGGCGATCCCTCCGGCGCGGCCGCCTGAGGGGCCAAAGGTGCTTCGCTGCGCCACAGGCGCATGCGCCCCACCCCGGGCACCGGCAGCGACGACACCCGCAGGTGCCGCCCCAGGTGCTCAAACTCATACGGTTGGTTCTGTTGCTGGTGGCGCGCAATGCCTGCCTCGATGTAGTGCTCGATGCCGCAGAGTTCTTGCGGGCTCAGGCGCCCGCTGTAGAAACGCCGCAGGTTGAGGCTGTAGTGCTCTCCCTCGTGCACCTGCCCATCGTGCTCCGGAAAGAAGCGAAAGAAGCAGCGATTCCAGGCCAGGGCCCGGTCCTGATCGTCGAAGACGCACATGGCGATCTCCAGACCATCGAGAATTTCGCCAAAGGTTTTCAGTTGCTGCAGCATCGGGTTCCCGGTCCGAAGGACCCCAGGCCGGTCTGCCGGGGGTTTGAGCCCCATGATAAGCGCCGTTCGTCGGTTCAGGTCTCAGAAATGACCCTCTGTCCATCATCGCGTGGCACCAGGTCCAGGCGCTGATAAAGCCCGGCCAGGGCCTGGGCCACCGCGCCCACCACCGAGACGGCGTTGCTCGGGTGGGCAATGCAGTCGGTGCTCCAGACCTGGCCCACGCCGGCGGCCTGCAGGCGCTGCAGCGCGTCGCCGGCAAACAGCGCATGGGTGACGGCCACATCCACCGATTGGGCGCCGGCCGCCAGCAGCAGTCGGGTGGCCTCGATCAGGGTCTGGCCCGAGCTGGCCACGTCGTCCATCAACACCACCGCCCGCCCGGCCAACGCCGGCGCCAGCCCCGCGGGCAGCGCGATCTCGACATGCCGGTCGCCGTGGCGCAGCTTGCGGCACACCGCATGGGCCCAGCCGTGGGCCTGGGCTGCGCTGCTCACCCATTGCAGCGATTCTTCATCGGGGCCCAGCAGCAGCACGTCCTGGCGCTGCGAGGCGATCCAGGCCCCCAGCAAGGGGGCGCCACTGAGCACGATGGCATCGGCCAGCGGCACAGCCTCTTGCAGCGTGGCGACCCGGTGCAGGTGCGGGTCGACCGTGATCAGGGCATCGAACAGGCCGGCCAGAAAGCGGCCCACGATGCGCTGGCTGACGGCCTCACCCGGCTGGAAGGCGATGTCCTGGCGCATGTAGGCGAGGTAGGGGGCCACCAGGCACAGGTGCCGGGCCCCGAGCTGGCGTGCGGTGTCGGCCAGCAGCAGCAGCTCGACCAACTTTTCGTTGGGCTGGTGCAGCGAACGCCACACCACCACCCGTGGCGGCAGGGCGGGCGGCAGGCGCAAGCGCCACTCGCCGTCCGGAAAGCGGTGGCGCTCCACCACCGCAAGCGGCAGGCCGGCGGCCTCGGCAGCGCGGCGGGCCACGTCCTGTTCATCGTCAAAACAAAGCAGCACCGGGGTGTCTTCTGCAAAGGGCATGGTCGGGTCCTCAGGATTCAACAAAGACATGAGGCACGGCCTCCACCGCACCGATCTGGTAGCCATGGCCGCGCTGGCAGGCCTGACGGGCAAACTCCAGGTCGGCACCAAAGCCCGCGTGCACCCGGTACATCAGGTCGCCCGGCGCCACCGGATCACCCAGTTGGCGCATCAGGTCCACCCCGGCCCCCTGCACATGAGGTGCCCCGGCCAGGCGGGCGATGCGCGCAATCTGCAGGTTGTCGATGCTGGTGACCACACCCGCCTCCGTGGCCCGAGCCTCAAAGCTCAGCGCCCCCAAAGGGGGGTTCTGGTAGTCGAAGGCGCAGGCGCCCTGGGCCTCGATGATGGCGTTCATCTGGGCCAGGGCGCGGCCGGACTCCAGGATGTCACGCGCAATCGCATAGCCCTCGCCCCCGCGCACGTCGGGGTGGCATTCGATCAGCCGGCCGGCCAGGCGCAGCGATTTCTGGCGCAGGTCCTGCGGGGCCTCGGGGTCGTTCTGCAGCACCTGCATCACGTCGCGCGCCTCCAGCACCGGCCCGATGCCGCGGCCGATGGGCTGACGCCCGTCGGTGATGACCACGTCCAGCGACAGGCGCATGCGGGTGGCCACGTACTCAAACAGGCGGCGCAGGCGCTGCGCCTCGGGCATGGAGCGTACCTTGGCGGTGGGGCCGATGGGGATGTCCAGCACCAGATGGGTGGCCCCGGCGGCGATCTTCTTGGACAGGATGGAGGCCACCATCTGCCCTGGCGAGTCGATGGACAGCGGCCGCTCGACCGAGATCAGCACATCATCGGCCGGCGACAGGTCGGCCGTGCCGCCCCAGGCCAGGCAGCCGTGGTGCTGGCGCACGATGTCGGTCAGGCGATCGAAGGGCAGCTCGACCCGGGCCAGCACCTCCATGGTGTCGGCCGTGCCCGCGGGCGAGGTGATGGCTCGTGACGAGGTCTTGGGAAACACCAGCCCGTAGGCCGCCACGATGGGCACCACCAGCATCGAGGTGCGGTTGCCCGGAATGCCGCCGATGCAATGCTTGTCCACCACCACGGGCTGGCGCCAGTCGAGCCGGCGCCCGGTCTTGACCATGGCTTCGGTCAGGAAATAGACCTCTTCGCGGTCCAGTTCGCTGCGGTTGCTGGCCACCACGAAGGCGGTCAACTCGATCTTGGAATACCGGTGCTGGGCGATGTCACGGATGATGGCGTCGAAATCGGCCTGCCCCAGGCGCTCGCCGTCCAACTTGCGGAACAGCGCCGGGATCGACTCGGGCGGTTCGGCCTGCGACACCGTGGCCGGGTGCCCGTCCTCGACGCCCAACTGGGCAAAGGCATCCTGCGACAGGCCCACCTCGCCGCAGCCCACCAGCCCGGGGTCGTCCACCACGTTGAGGGTGGCCAGGATGCGCCGCCCGTTGGTGCGCACCTCGACCTTGGACAGGGCCTGAAAACCCTCGGCGCGGTAGACCTCGCAGTCGCGGTGGAGGTAGGCGACGTTCTCGCGGTAGGTGTCGATGGCCAGGCGCCGCAGCTTGAGGCTGGGGCTGAGGGGCACTGTGGCCGTGGCCGGTGCAGACACGGATTCGCTCATGCGGACTCTCCTTGAATGGCCCGGGCCTGCTGCCCGGCACCCGTCCATTGTCCACCCGGAAAACCGACGAACGGGCCTAGCATGGCACCCACGTGACGCGCCGGGCGCGCCTCAGGCCGATACCGCTCAGAGTGAGCTCACGATGATGGTGACGCGGCGGTTCTGCTGGCGCCCGGCCTCGCTGCGGTTGTCCTCGATCGGGCGGCTGAAGCCGAAGCCCTGGTGCCGCACCTGGGCCGGTTCGAAGCCGCGCTCCACAAAGGCCTGGGCCACCACCTGGGCGCGCCGCTCGGACAGGCGCTGGTTGTAGGCCGCCGCACCCTGGTTGTCGGTGTGCCCCTCGATCGCCAGCCGGATGATGCCCAGCCCGCGCAGCGTGCGGGCCAAGCGCTCAATGGCAGCCAGGGCGTCAGCGGACAACGACGCGTCGTTCACCGGGAACACCACACGCCCGGCCAGGTCCAGCTCCCAGCCCTGCTCGGTGGGCCGGAAGCCCAGTTCGCGCAGCGCCGTCTCGCGGGCCTCAGGGGCCGCCACGGCCACCGGCGGACCCAAGGCGGGCGTGGGGCCGGCACAGCCGGCCAGCAGGCTCGACAAGCCGACCAGGGCAGTGACCAGCCCCAAGGACAGGGTGGCAGGGCATCGGATCGGCGGGTTGGATTGGCCAGCCAAGGTCATGGGGGTCTCCAGTCAGATCAGGCAGGGGGCCAGCGTCATGGTGACGCCGGCTCGGCTTGGGGCATGGCCCGGTCATGCGCCACGGAGGGACGCACCTTGTCTCGGTACATGGCGGCATCGGCGGCGCGCACCAGCTCGTCCACGCTGGTGCCCTGGGCCGGGAACAGGGCCACGCCGATGCTCACACTCAAAGGCAGGGTGAGGCCGTTGTCCAGCTGAAGCGGCTGGGCCAGGGCGCCGCGCAGCCGGTCCACGCACAGGCGCACCTCCGCCTCGTCCCCAACCGGGAACAGCACCGCCAAAAACTCGTCGCCACCGTGGCGGGCCACGAAATCGGACTCGCGCACGGCCGACTGCAGGCGTTGCGCCAGCTCGACCAGCAGCGCATCGCCCACCGCATGGCCCAGGGTGTCGTTGACCTGCTTGAACCGGTCCACGTCGATGAACAACACCGCAGCCTGGCCACCCTGACGCTGGCAGCGCTCGAACACGGCCGCCAGGTGTTCAAACAGGTGGCTGCGATTGGGCAGCCCGGTGAGCACGTCGTGCTGGCTGGCGTGGCGCAGCGATTCATTGCTGCGGCGCAGATCGTTGTGGCGCGCAGCGATGCGCCGCTGCTGTCGCTGCAGTTCAACCAGCAGCGCGTTGAAATCGTCGGCCAGGGCATTGAGCTCCAGCACCGAGGTGGGCGCCGCCCGGCGCTCGAAACTTCGGCTGGCCCGCACCGCCCGGGTCAGCTCCACCATGGCCCGCAGGGGCTGCACAATCAAGGCGGTGAGGCGGCGCGACACCGCCCACACCGCCAGCGCTGTCACGGCCACGCAACCCAGCAAGGCGAGCAGCAGCCAACCCAGGTCAGCGAGCAGAACGCGGCCATCCGAGCGCAGCTGCACTTCGCCCAGCCCGCCCGCGCCGGGCCCACCGCCCTCCACCGGGGCCGTCACCGGCTGGGGCAGAAACACGGCGGCCACCCGACGCGCCAGGCCGTCGAAGGCGCCCAGCCCGGGGCGCTCCACCTGCAGCAGGCGCTGCCCGCGCGCATCGAGCACCGTGACCGAGGCCAGTTGCTCGCGTTCGGCCAGTTGCTCGGCCAGCTCACGCAACGCTTCAAGATCACGAAAGCGGATCGCGGGTTCGCCCGCAAAGGCCAGGGAATGGGCAGCCATGACCAGGGCATGCCGGGCGTATTGCTGCAGCGAATACAAACTGGCCGCACTCATGAACAGCCCGGCACAAGCAAGGGCCACACCGGCGCTGCGCCACTGCCCCAGGCGCACCAGGCGGGCCACGCTGCGCACTGGGCGACGACCTGAGCGCAACGGCCTGCTGCGGGGGGTTGGCAGGGGTTGGCTCATGGTCGCCCCCCTGTCGGTCTGACGGTCAGTTGCAACAGCCGGGCATTGACCCGCAGGCCGCCATAAGCGATCGCATCGAGGTTGGCCTTGATCTGCCAGCCCTGCGGCCCCTGCAACAGGCAGAACTTGCCGCCATAGGAGCAGAAGTCGTCGCCCAGCCCCAGAGTCAGGATGGGGTGGCGGTTCAGGCGCAGCAACAGCGGCTGCAGACCGCGCACCGGCAGGGCGCCAAAGTAGATGGCCTGGCAGTCGAGCAGGCTGTCGGCCAGCTCGGCGCGCAGGCTGCGCAAGCTGCTGTGCACCGGGGGCAGGGCCTGGGCGCCCAGGGCATCCAACTCACGCGCCAGGGCCACCGAGTCGGCATCGACCTCGTTGAGGCACAGGCGGTGGCTGGCCAGGGGCTGAGGCCAACGGGTGTAGTGAAGAATGCCCAGCAGCAGCTCGGGCAAGGCCGGCGGGCGGGCCGTCGGTGAAACCGGGCCGGCCGGGGCCGCCTCAGGGTTGACCTGGGCGGGGGCCGGCGTGGCACAAGCCGACAGGGCCATCGCCAGGGTGGCCCATCGCCAGGTCAGGGATCGCAAACGGGTCAACATCAATCGGAACCAGGCCCGGGGCGGAAGCCCGGGCATCTGTTACCGATTCTAGGAAGGCCCCCTCAGAAACCACCCCCAGCCACGCGAAGGAAACGGGCCGCCATGCGCACAAGTTCACGCAGAAAGGCGCCCTTTGGCGCTCTGTGGCGGCCAAAGCCCAGGCCAGGGCCCAGGCTCAGGCCCGGGCCGGCAGCACCGTGCCCACGCACTCGCCGAAGCCGATGCGCGCTGCACCCGCCTTCTCGCACCAGCCACGCAGCACCACGGCATCGCCGTCTTCCAGGTACACGCGCTGCTCGCCATTGGGCAGTTGCACCGGGTTCTTGCCGCCCTGGGTCAGCTCGATCAGTGCACCGGCCTGGTCCAGCGTGGGGCCCGACAGGGTGCCACTGCCAAACAGGTCGCCCGGCTGCAGGTTGCAGCCATTGACAGTGTGGTGCGCCACCATCTGGGCCACGGTCCAGTAGGCATGGCGGTAGCTGGTGCGGCAGATCACGGCCACGGCCTGGGCGGCCTCGCGCAGGCGCGGAGTCTGCAGGCCGACCTCCAGCTGGATGTCGAAGGCGCCTTGCTCGCGGTTGGGGGCCGAATCCAGGTAAGGCAGCGGCTGCGGATCCCCTTCGGGCCGCGTGAAGGCCACCCGGTAAGGGGCCAGGGCCTCCAGGGTGACGATCCACGGCGAGATCGTGGTGGCGAAGTTCTTCGACAGGAAGGGGCCCAGCGGCTGGTACTCCCAGGCCTGGATGTCGCGCGCCGACCAGTCGTTGAGCAGGCAGATGCCAAACACGTGCTGCTCGGCCTGGCCCATGGCCACCGGTTCGCCCTGGGGGTTGCCGGCGCCCACGAAGATGCCCAGCTCCAGCTCGATGTCGAGCCGCTTGCAGGGCCCGAAGCCGGGCTCGGTGGCGCCGGGCGCCATCGTCTGCCCCTTGGGACGCGGGAAGGCCTGACCCGAGACACCGATGCTCGACACCCGGCCGTGGTAGCCGATGGGCACCCACTTGTAGTTGGGCAGCAACGGGTTGTCCGGGCGGAATTGCTTGCCGATGTTGGTGGCGTGGTGCACCGAGGTGTAGAAGTCGGTGTAGTCGCCGATGCGGGCGGGCACGTCGTATTCGGCCTCGGACTGGGGCACCAGGGCCGGCTGCAGCGCAGCCTGCTCGGGTGCGCCTTCGCGCAGCGCACGCGACAGGGCCAGGCGCAGCGCGCTCCAGGCCGGGGCACCCAGGGCCATCAGGGCGTTGAGTTTGTCCTGGGCAGCGGCCTGCAAGGCCTGGGCGGCCGCACCTTGGAACACGCCGCTGGCAGCCAGCGCCGCCAGATCGACAATCTGGTCGCCAATGGCCACGCCACCGCGCCAGGCCTCCTGGCGCCCGGTGCGACGGAACACGGCAAAGGGCAGGTTCTGGATCGGAAAATCGGTCCCGGCCACCTGGGCCGAGGCGACCCAGCTGCGCAGGGCCGGGTCATGGGTTTCGTTGAGAAGGGTCATCGTTCAGTGCAGGTTCGCCTGGGGCGGGTGCGGGTGGGTGGGGTCGGAGAGCAGGGATGGCCAGCGCCCAGGTCTTCAGGCCTGGCTCATGCTGCCGTCGTGCATCCAGGCGGCGTGCTTGGGCGCGCGCTTGGTCTGCGACCATTCTTCGATCATCTCCCACTTCACTTCGTCGAGCTTCTTCATCATCTCGGGGGTACCGGTGTCGGCGGCCAGTTCCAGGCGGTGGCCATTGGGGTCGAAGAAGTAGATCGACTTGAAGATGGTGTGGTCGGTGGGGCCGATCACCTCGATGCCGGCGGCCTCCAGGCGGGCCTTGGTGGCGATCAGGGTGTCCACCGAATCGACCTTGAGGGCCAGATGCTGCACCCAGGCCGGGGTGTTGCGGTCACGGTCCATGGGGGGCTGGCTGGGCAGCTCGAAGAAGGCCAGCACATTGCCGTTGCCCGCGTCCAGGAAGATGTGCATGTAGGGATCAGGGGCCTTGGTCGAGGGCACTTCGTTCTCGGCGATGGCGAGCACGAACTTCATGTCCAGGTGCTTTTCGTACCACTGCACGGTTTGCTTGGCATCGATGCAGCGGTAGGCGACGTGGTGAACTTTTTGAACCAACATGGTGAGGTCTCCGTGAGCGTTGTGTCTGGCGATGATCGTCGGGGGTTTTGTCGTCGGGCACTCGCCATGAGGCCCGGGGCAACGCCATTGGACTGGATCACCAACTATCATGCAAGCCGTTTTATTCGATCAATTTATAGGTTAATCCGATGAATGTGACCTTGCGGCAGTTGCGGGCCTTTCTGGCGGTGGCGCGCACCGGCAGCTTCACCCTGGCGGCCGAAAGCCTGTACATCTCGCAATCAGCCTTGTCGGGCCTGGTGAAGGAACTGGAGCAGTCGATGGGCGTGCGTTTGATCGACCGCAGCACACGCCGCGTGCACCTCACCGAGGCTGGCGAGCGCCTCAGCCCGATGCTGGCAACCGTGCTGCATGACCTGGACGAGGTACTGCACCGCGCCGTGGATGACACCACCAACAAGAAAGGGGTGGTGCGGGTGGCGGTGTCGCAGTTGCTGGCCTCCACCCTGATGCCCGAGCTGATCGCCCGCTTCCAGGCCGATCACCCGGGGGGCTCGGTGAAGCTGGTGGACGTGCCGGTCGAGGATGTGATGGCGCGGGTGTTCTCGGGCGAGGTCGACATCGGCATCGGCCCCGAACGCGAGCCCAACTCCGACATCACCTCGGCCCACCTGTTTGACGGGCCCTTCATGGCCGTCTTTCCGCCCGGCCACCCGCTGGCCCAGAAAGCCAGCCTGCGCTGGGCCGATCTCAAGCCCTACCCCGTGATCGGCCTGCAAGGCCAGTTCACCGAGCGCCTGGCCCAGGACCTGCGGGCCGCCGACCCCGACTTCCAGTTTGCGCCGAGCACCGAGGTGGCCTACATGTCCACGGCCTTGTCGATGGTGCAGGCCGGTCTGGGCGTGGCGCTGTGCATCCCGTACGCCGCGCCGCTGGTCTCGCTGTATGGCCTGAACATGCAGCCGCTGCGCCAGCCCGAGGTGCGCCGCAGCTTCGAGGTCTTCACCCGCCGCGGCCGATCACTGTCCCCCCTGGCCCAGGCCTTTCTCGACGACATCGGGCCGCAGATACGGGGGATGGCGTATTTGGGGTGAGAGGGTGCCGGCGGCTCCCTCAAAAAACCACACCGATCAGGCCTCACCGCCTTGCAATTCGCGCTCAATCTGTTCGATGCTGGGCAAATTGGTTCTGAGTGGATCAGGGAGCGATTCGATCAGCTTGTATTCGGCGATGCCCATCGGTTGGCTTTTATCGCCCAAGGCGTATTCGGCAACCACCTTGTTTTTGCTTTTGCACAGCAACAAGCCAATGGTGGGGTTGTCGAGATCATGCTTCACCTGCCGGTCTATCGCCGTCATGTAAAAGCCCAGTTGCCCAAGGTGCTCCGGCTTGAACTTGCCGCCCTTGAGTTCAATCACGACATAACAGCGCAACTTCAGGTGGTAGAACAGCAGATCGATGAAAAACTCGTCGCCGCCGACATCCAGCAAAACCTGCCGCCCGACAAAAGCAAAGCCCGCCCCTAATTCCAGCAGGAATTCGGTGACATGTTGGGTCAGCGCATGCTCCACCTCGTGCTCTTGCGCCTCGTCGGTCAAGCCCAGAAAGTCGAAGCGGTAGGGGTCCTTCAGTGATTCGCGCGCCAGATCGGACTGTGGTTTGGGCAGGCTCACTTCGAAGTTGGTCACGGCTGAGCCGCTGCGCTCCAGCAAGCGGGTTTCGATTTGCATCACCAGCACATTTCGAGACCAGTTGTGCTCGATGGCCTTGGCGGCGTACCAGCGACGCGCGTCAGGGTGGGATAGCTTGTCCAGCAGCGCCAATTGGTGGTACCAGGGCAATTGTGCAAGCACCGCTTGCACAAATTCGGTGTCGGGCCAAGCTTGGGCAAAGGCGCGCATGTATTTGAGGTTGCGCGGCGAAAACCCTTTCATGTCAGGGAAGGCGCTGTGCAGATCATGCGCCAGACGCTCAATCACCTTCGCCCCCCAGCCTTGCTCATGTTGCTTGCTCAGTATGTCGCAGCCGATTTGCCAGTACAGCAGAACCAGTTCGCGATTGACCGCCAGCGTGGCCCGTTGCTGAGCGCTGTGGATTTTGATTTTCAGCTCGCTCAGCCAGTCAACATAGCCTGTGGGCGTGGGCATCAGAGAGGTGGGTTGATCACTCATCCATTTGCTCCCCTGTTTTCGATTTTGACCAAAATGACATGCTTGGAATCCCAGCCGTCGACGGCGCCACACACGTCGTTGGCAATTTGCCAGTTGCGGCACTGGAGTTCGGCGCGTTGTTGGGTGCTTGTCATCGTCAATGTCCCGTTTCGATTCGGTTCAGGCTGAGAGCATGAGGCAACCAATGGCCTGGCCACACCCTGCTCCAGTGCTGTTGCCAGCGATTGTTACCCCAATCCAGAGGCCTTCTGGCGAATCCCCCCTCCACCGGCACCGAGCCTCAAAGATCCCTCAACGCCGCCTCAATGTGCTCGCGCACCAGGCTGGCGCTGCCCAGCCGCTGCGCGTTCAGCAGCGCCAGCTTGACCAGGAACAGCTCGGCCTTGTCGGGGCCGGCCTGGTCGATGGCGGTGGCCAGGGCGTCGTAGACGTCTTCCAGGCCGGGCAGTGAGAGGATGTCGGGTTGGGTGGATTGGGCGGTCATGGCAGCGATCTTGGGTGGGTTCATTGCGGCAGGGCGGTGTGCAGGGCGGCCTGCAGGCGGTGGGCGTCCAGCGTGAGCCAGCGGGCGCACACGTGCTGGTCGGGGCGCAGCAGGTAGGCGGCGCCACTGGCGGGCACGCCATAGCCCTGGCGGAAGTGGCCGTCGGCATCGGGCAGACAGAGGTCAGCACCGGCCACCGGGCCCGTGGCGCCCACGGCGATCACCTTCAGGGGCACACCCCGGGCCCGGGCGGTGGCCACCACCTGCTGCAGGGCCTCGGGCAGGGCCGGGGCTTCGGTGAAGTACAGCAGGTCAAAACCGCCCCCCAGGTGGTCAAGCAGAAAATCATCGGCCGAGAGGCGGATGTTGCGCGGCGGGGCGCCGTGCGCCGGGCCGGCGGTGAACAGGGCGTTGTCGTCGCCCATGCTGTTGAGCGCCGACGCGCTGTACTCGTGCGGGCGTGAGGTGCGCCAGTGGTAGAGCGGGCGCACAAAATCCTGGCTCAGCGACAGCGACAGCACGGCGTCGCGCAGCAGGCGGAAGCCGCGGCTGGGCGGGGTCATGAAGCGGGTGCTCTTGCCCGCCTCGTCGATGATCTCGCGGGCGGCGCCCACGCGCTCGGCGCTGTAATTGGCCAGCAGTTTCTCGCCGGCCAGGCCCTTGACCACCAGGCCCAGTTGCCAGCCCAGGGCCTGGGAATCCTGGAACGCCGTGTTGGCGCCGCGCACCCCGAAGATGGGCAGCAGGTGGGCCGCGTCGCCGGTGAACAGCACGCGCCCGTGCACGTAGTCGGGCAGCGTGAGGGTGCGGGCCGAGTAGACCGAGCTCCAGTCCATCTCCCAGGGCGTGCCGGCGTGGCCGATCATGGCCAGTTGCGCATCGATGCGGGCCTTGAGCGACTCGGGCCGCAGCGCCTGCTCGGGCGTTTCGCCCGGGGGCAATTGGTAGTCGACGCGCCAGATGCCGTGCGGCTCGCGGTGCATCAGGATGGTGTTGCCGGGGTTCCACTCGGGGTCAAAGAAGGCCAGGCGCTCGGTGGGCAGGGGCAGGTCGATGCGGATGTCGGCGATCACGAAGAAGCCCTCGTACGAGGCCCCTTCCATCTTCAGGCCCAGGGCGGTGCGGATCTCGGAGCGCCCGCCGTCGGCTGCCACCAGCCAGTCGGTGTCCAGGACATAGGGGCCCTCGGGCGTGTCGATCTGCAGGTGGGCCACGCCCTCTTCCTGGGTGATCTGCACCAGCTTGTTGCCCCAGCGGAAATCAATCAGGGGCTGGGCCGCGCAGGCGTCCAGCAGGTACTCCTCCATGTACTGCTGCTGGATGTTGAGCATGGGAAAGAAGCGGTCGTCGCTGTCGTGCGGCGCTTCCATGCGGAACACGCGTTGGCCCCGGTAGTACGAGTTGCCGAAGCGCCAGGGCAGGCCCTGCTCGCTCATGCGGTGGGCCACCCCGACCTGCTGCAGGATCTCCATCGAACGGCGCGTGAACACGATGGCCCGGCTGCCCTGCGACACCTGCAGCTCGCTCTCCAGCACCACGCTGGGCACGCCATGGCGGGCCAGCTCCAGCGCCGCCACCATGCCGGCCGGGCCCGAGCCCGCGATCACCACGCGCTGGCGCGCCTGGGGCGGGTGGGCCGACTGCAGCCAGGGGGCAAACACCTGGTAGGGGTAATAGATCGAGGGCCGGGCTTCGGTGGTGGGCTGGTGCATGGTGATGTCAGTGCTCAGAAAAAGGAAAGGGCGGGCAGGCGGCTCAATCCAGCTTGATGCCGCTGGTCTGGATGACCTGGCCCCACTTGGCGCGCTCGGCGGCGGCGTAGTCGGCCATCTGCCGTGGCGTGCCGGGAATGGACTCCAGCCCCAGGGTCTGCAGGCGGGCCTTGATGGCGGTCGAGCCCAGGGCGCCGAGCAAGGCGCTGTTGAGCTTGGCGATCACCTCGGGCGGCGTGCCCGCCGGGGCCACCAGGCCCTGCCAGGCGTAGGCCTCGAAGCCCTTGAGCCCCTGCTCCTGCAGCGTGGGGATGGTCTCGAAATTGGGCACCCGTCGCGGGCTGGCCACGCCGATCGGGCGCAGCTTGCCGGCGGCAATGAACTGGTAGCCGCTGGCCGTGTCAACAAACATGAACGGCACCTGGCCGGCCACCACGTCCTGCACCGCCGGGGCAGCGCCGCGGTAGGGCACATGGGTGAGCTGCAGGCCCGCCTGGGCCCGGAACAGCTCGGTGGCCAGGTGGTGCGGGCTGCCGGCGCCCGGGGTGGCGTAGTTGGCGCCGTTCTGGGCCTTGGCCCAGGCCTTGAACTCGGCCAGGGTCTTGACCGGCACCTGGGGATTGACCACCAGGATCATCGGAAAGCGCACCGTCAGGCCGATGGGGGCGAAGTCTTTTTCGGCGTTGTAGGCCAGCTTGGTGTACAGAAAGGGGTTGGCTGCCAGGGTGGCCGTGTCGGCCGACAGCAGCACGTGGCCGTCGGCCTTGGCATGGGCCACGTACTCGGCCCCGATGTTGGTGGCCGCGCCGGGCTTGTTGTTGATGATGATGGGCTGCCCCAGCGCCTTGCCCATGGCCTCGGCCAGGGTGCGGGCCACCACGTCGGTGCCGCCACCAGCCGGATAAGGCACCACCCACTCGATGGGCTTGGAGGGATAGGGGTCGGCCGCCAGTGCGGGCGTGGCCACGCCGGCCAGGGCCAGAAGCAGCCAGGCGCGTCGGCGCAGGGTTGGGTGGGGCAGGTGCATGGTCAGTCTCTTGTGTGGGTGGGGAAAGCTGGGTCTTGCCGTTCGCGCCCACGGCGTTCTGCCCTGGATCAAACGACAGGCTGAAATTTAAGCCATTTAGTTGCGCATGCAACTAGGTGATTGCCCTGATGGTTGCGAGCACAACTTGAATCGTGATGATCAACCGACCAGATCGCCCAAAAGACCGCTCCTCTTCGTTAACTACAAAACCGCATAAGAACCATTGTTCTTATTCGTTCACGTTTGGATCGGGGGTTTTCAGAATCAAGGCCAGTCACCAAAACAACCCAACCCCCATTCGATCGGAGCCTCCACCATGTCCAGCCGCCGCTCTTTCTTCCGCGTTCCCCTGCTCGCCGCCGCCGTGCTGGCCGCGGGCACCCTGACGGCCTTGCCGGCCGCCGCCCAGACCGTGAACCTGCTCAATGTGTCCTACGACCCGACGCGCGAGTTGTATGTGGAGTACAACGCCGCCTTCGCCAAGTACTGGAAGGCCAAGGCCGGCCAGGACGTGTCGGTCAAGCAGTCGCATGGTGGCTCGGGCAAGCAGGCCCGCTCGGTGATCGACGGCATCGATGCCGACGTGGTCACGCTGGGCCTGGGCGGCGACGTGGATGCCGTGGCCAACCACGGCGGCCTGATCGCCAAGGACTGGGTCAAGCGCCTGCCGCACAACAGCTCGCCCTACACCTCGACCATCGTGTTCCTGGTGCGCAAGGGCAACCCCAAGGGCATCAAGGATTGGGACGACCTGATCAAACCCGGCGTGGCCGTGATCACCCCCAACCCCAAGACCTCGGGCGGCGCCCGCTGGAACTACCTGGCCGCCTGGGAGTACGCCAAGCGCCAGTACGGCGGCGACGCCAAGGCCAAGGAATTCGTCGGCAAGCTCTACAAGAACGTGCCGGTGCTGGACACCGGCGCCCGCGGCTCGACCATCACCTTTGTGCAACGCGGCGTGGGCGACGTGCTGCTGGCCTGGGAGAACGAGGCCTTCCTGGCGCTGAAGGAGTTCGGTGCCGAGAAGTTCCAGATCGTGGCCCCCTCGATCAGCATCCTGGCCGAGCCTTCGGTGGCCGTGGTCGACAAGAACGTCGACAAGAAAGGCACCCGCAAGGTGGCCGAGGCCTACCTGAGCTACCTGTACTCCGAAGAAGGCCAGGACATCGCCGGCCGCAACTTCTACCGCCCCACCGACGCCAAGGCCAAGGCCAAGTACGCCTCGCAGTTCCCGCCGCTCAAGCTGTTCACCATCGACGAGGCCTTTGGCGGCTGGGCCACGGCCGACAAGGCCCACTTTGCCGACGGCGGCTCGTTCGACCAGATCTATTCGCCGCGCTGAGCTGACGACCCGCCAGCGCACTCCCCTTTGCATGTCCCTTTGCTTCTGACTTCCAACCACTGAAAGAGATCCACCATGTCCATCCAAGCCATCAACGTCCGCAACCAGTTCAAGGGCAAGGTCCGCGAAATCATCCGCGGTGATGTCGTGTCCGAAATCGACGTTGAAACCCCCTGGGGCATCGTCACCTCCGTCATCACCACCCGCTCGGTCGACGACCTGGGCCTGACCCTCGGCTCCGAGGTCGTGGCCCTGGTGAAGTCGACCGAAGTGTCGATCGCCAAGCTCTGATCTCCGGCCTGCGCTGACAAGTAGAAAGCCACCCCGTCATGAGCCCATCCCCTCGCCAAATGCACCTGGGGGCCTTCCTGTTCGGGGTGGGCCACCATCTGGCGGCCTGGCGCCATCCGGACGTCGATCCGGCCGGCGCCGCCAGCCTGGCGCACTACCAGCGCCTGGCCCGCCAGGCCGAGGCCGCCAAGTTCGACGCCATCTTCTGCGCCGACAACGTGGGCCTGTCCGATGCGCCGGCCCACCTGCTGGCGCGCAACGCCCTGCCCTACATGCTGGAGCCGCTGCAGCTGCTGACCGCCCTGGCCGGCGCCACCGAGCGCATCGGCCTGGTGGCCACGGTTTCGACCAGCTACCTGCCGCCCTACCACCTGGCCCGCAAATTTGCCACCCTGGACCGCCTCAGCGAAGGCCGGTCGGGCTGGAACCTGGTCACCTCGGGCTCCGACTTCGAAGCCCGCAACTTCGGCCTGGATCAGCAGGCCGACCACGCCAGCCGCTACCAGCGCGCCCATGAATACGTGAAAGTGGCCCAAGGCCTGTGGGACAGCTGGGAAGACGACGCCTTCCGCTTCGACGCCCAGGCCGGCCAATTCTTCGACCCAGCCAAGCTGCACCGCGTGCGCCACGAGGGCACGCACTACTCGGTGCATGGGGCCCTGCAGACGCCGCGCCCCATCCAGGGCTACCCGGTGATGGTCCAGGCCGGCTCGTCGGAAGACGGCCAGAACCTGGCCGCCGAAACCGCTGAGCTGGTCTTCACCGCCCAACAGACCGTGGAGGAGGCCCGCGCCTTCTACCAGGGCCTCAAGGCCCGGCTGCCAGCCTTCGGACGCACTCCGGATGCCCTGAAGATCCTGCCCGGCGTGTCGACCTTCGTGGGCCGCAGCGAGGCCGAGGCGCAAGAAAAATACGAAGCCCTGCAGTCGCTGATCGACCCCGCTCAAGGCCTGGGCCTGCTGTCGGCCTTCCTGGGCGGGGTGGACCTGTCAGGCTATCCGCTGGACGGCCCGCTGCCCGCGCTGCCACGCACCGAGGGCTGGCAAAGCCGGCAAGACCTGTTCAGCGCCATGGCCCGGCGCGAGAACCTCAGCCTGCGCCAGCTCTATCAGAAGGTGATCTCGGCCCGTGGCCACTGGACCCTGGTGGGCACGCCCGCGCAGATCGCCGATCAGCTGGAGCACTGGTTCCAGACCGGCGCCGCCGACGGCTTCAACGTGATGGGCCCCACCCTGCCCCACGGCCTCAGCGACTTCATCGAAGGGGTGCTGCCCGAGCTGCGCCGCCGCGGCCTGTTCCGCACCGACTACACCGGCCGCACCCTGCGCGAGCACCTGGGCCTGCCCCGGCCGGCGCACCCGGCTGCCCTGGCTCGCCAGGCTGCTGCAGCCCCCCAGAACGCGGCCCTGGCCGAGGCCAGCCCGGCCTGAAGCCCCCGGTCCCAGCGATCGCACCCCTGGCCCGGCCAGAGGCGCCCAACCAAGAGCCCCGAACCATGTCCGCCACGCTTGCCCCCCACTTTGCTGCTGCTGCCACAGAACCGGCGCAGTCCTTCGACATCCGCCCCTTTGACGGCCCACTCGGTGCCGAGGTCATCGGCCTGGACCTGTCGCGCCCGGTCAACACCGAGGATTTCCGTCGCATCCACCAGGCCCACCTCGACCACCATGTACTGGTGTTCCGCGACCAGGCCACTCTGACGCCTGAACAGCATGTGGCCTTCAGCGGGCGCTTCGGCCCGCTGCAGATCCATGTGCTCAGCACCTTTGCGCTGCCGGGCCACCCCGAGGTGTTGATCGTCTCGAACATCCTCGAAAACGGCAAACCCATCGGCCTCGGGGACGCGGGCGTGTTCTGGCACTCCGACCTGTCGTACAAGGAAAAGCCCAGCCTCGGCTCGCTGCTGCATGCGCACGAGCTGCCCGCCGACGGCGGCGACACCCTGTTCGCCAACCAGCACCTGGCCTGGGACAGCCTGAGCGCCGAGCTGAAGAAAACCATCGCGCCCCTGAAGGCCGAGCACCACTACCTGGCCCGCTATGCCGAGCTGCAAGCGCGCAGCCCCTGGCGCCCCAACCTGAGCCCCGAGCAGGTGGCCCAGGTCAAGCCCGTGGCGCAGCCCGTCGTGCGCACCCACCCCGAGTCGGGGCGCAAGGCGCTGTTTGTCAGCGAGCACTTCACCACCCGCATCCTGGGTGTGCCCGAAGACGAAAGCCGCGCCCTGCTGGCCGAGTTGTTTGCCCACTGCGTGCAGCCGCAGTTCCAGTACCGCCATCGGTGGCAGCCGCACGACCTGGTGTTCTGGGACAACCGCTCGGTGCTGCACCTGGCCGCCGGCACCCCGGACCACCTGCGCCGCAAGCTTTACCGCGTGACCATCGAAGGCGATGTTGCCTTCTGACGCCCCCCAGCCCATCCTCGCCATGAAACAAACACTCTCCCGTCGCCTGGCCCTGCGTGCCGCCGCCCTGGCCAGCAGCACTGCCCTCCTAATGAGCAGTCTGGCCCCCTTGCAGGCCCAGGCCGCCGAAGGCCAGTTGCGCATTGCCGAGCAATTCGGCATCGTCTACCTGCTGCTCAACGTCGCGCAAGACCAGAAGCTGATCGAAAAGCACGGCAAGGCTGCCGGCATCGACATCCAGGTCGAGTTCATCAAGCTGTCGGGCGGCGCCGCCGTCAACGATGCCCTGCTGTCGGGCTCGATCGAGGTGGCCGGTGCCGGCGTCGGCCCACTGTTCACGCTGTGGGACCGCACCCGCGGCAAACAGAACGTGCGCGGCGTGGCCTCGCTGGGCAACTTCCCCTACTACCTGGTCACCAACAACCCCAAGGTCAACAGCATCGCCGACTTCACCGGCCTGGACCGCATCGCCCTGCCGGCGGTGGGCGTGTCGGTGCAGTCGCGCATCCTGCAGATGGCCGCGGCCAAGAAGTGGGGAGACGCCGAGTTCGACCGGCTCGACAAGCTCAGCGTGGCCCTGCCCCACCCCGAGGCGGCCGCAGCCATCCTCAAGGGCGGCACCGAAATCACCGCCCACTTCGGCAACCCGCCCTTCCAGGAGCAGGAGCTGGCCGGCAACCCCCAGGCCCGCGTGCTGCTCAAAAGCTACGACGTGCAAGGCGGCCCCTCCTCGGCCACCGTGCTGTACGCCACCGAGAAGTTCTACAAGGACAGCCCCAAGACCTACAAGGCCCTGGTCGCGGCCCTGGACGAGGCGGCCCAGTTCATCAGCGCCAACCCCGACAAGGCGGCCGACATCTACCTCAAGGTCACACACGCCAAAACCGACCGCGATCTGTTGCTGAAGATCATCCGCAACCCCGAGGTGCAGTTCAAGACCGCGCCGCAAAACACCCTGGGCCTGGGCCAGTTCATGCACCGGGTCGGCGCGATCAAGAACAAGCCGGCCACGGTGAAGGACTACTTCTTCGACGGCAGCCCAGCCCAGTCGGGCAGTTGAGGCCAGGTTCGCCATGGCCAGCCAAGCTTCTCCACTGCACCCCGTACCCCTGTTGCAGCTCGACGGCGTCAGCCTCGACTACCGCAGCCCGCAACGCGTGGTGCGCGCCACCCACCGCATCAGCCTGGACGTGCACCAGGGCGACCGCTTCGTGCTGCTGGGAGCCTCGGGCTGCGGCAAGTCCAGCCTGCTCAAGGCGATTGCCGGGTTCATCCCGCCCAGCGAGGGTGAGATCCGACTGAAAGGTCAGCCCGTGCGCGGCCCGGGCCCCGACCGCATGGTGGTGTTCCAGGAGTTCGACCAGCTGCCGCCCTGGAAGACCGTGCTGGCCAATGTGATGTTCCCCTTGCGGGCCTCGCGCCGCCTGGGCCGGGCCGAGGCGCGCGAACGCGCCCTCGACGTGCTCGACAAGGTGGGCCTGGCCGCCTTTGCCCAGGCCTACCCACACCAGCTCTCGGGCGGCATGAAGCAGCGCGTGGCGATTGCCCGTGCCCTGGCCATGCAACCCCAGGTGCTGCTGATGGACGAACCCTTCGCCGCCCTCGACGCCCTGACCCGGCGCAAGATGCAAGAGGAACTGCTGGCCCTGTGGGAGGCGCTGCGTTTCACCCTGGTGTTTGTCACCCACTCCATCGAAGAGGCCCTGGTGGTGGGCAACCGCATCGGCCTGCTGTCGCCCCACCCGGGCCGGGTGCGCGCCGAGATCAACAGCCACGAATGGGACCTGCACAGCGCCGGCAGCCCGAGCTTCCAGGCCGCGGCCCAACGCATCCACCACCTGTTGTTCGAAGAGAGCCCGCCCAAGGCCGCCCCGTCAAACAGCCATCCGGCCACCCCCTGGAGAAACGCCGCATGAGCGCCTCACCGACCTCATGGCCGACACCGCCGGTGCGCCCCGAATACGAACGCACCCTGCCCCCGCTGGACGACATTCCGCTGGCGCACCCCCTGCCGCTGGCCAGCCGCGCCTGGCAACAGCCCGGCCTGCGCCGTGGCCTGATCCTGCTCTTGCTGGCCGGGCTGTGGGAACTGCTGGCCCGCTGGCAGGACAACGACCTGCTGCTGCCCACCTTTGGCGCCACCGCCCGCGCCCTGGCCGACGGCCTGCTCAGCGGCGAGCTGCTGCAGCGCACCCAGATCTCGCTCGCGGTGCTGCTCAAGGGCTACCTGGCGGGCATGGCCCTGGCCCTGGGCCTGACCACCCTGGCCGTGTCCACCCAATTCGGGCGCGATCTGCTGGCCACCCTGACCGCCATGTTCAACCCCCTGCCCGCCATCGCCCTGCTGCCGCTGGCCCTGCTGTGGTTCGGCCTGGGCCAGGGCAGCCTGGTGTTCGTGCTGATCCACTCGGTGCTGTGGCCACTGGCCCTCAACACCTACGCCGGCTTTCAGGCCGTGCCCGAGACCTTGCGCATGGCCGGCCGCAACTACGGCCTCAGCGGCATCCGCTACGTGCTGCAGATCCTGATCCCGGCCGCCCTGCCGGCCATCCTGTCGGGCCTCAAGATCGGCTGGGCCTTTGCCTGGCGCACCCTGATCGCGGCCGAGCTGGTGTTCGGCGCCACCTCGGGCCAGGGCGGCCTGGGCTGGTACATCTTCCAGAACCGCAACGAGCTCTACACCGACAAGGTCTTCGCCGGCCTGGCCCTGGTCATCGTCATCGGCCTGGGGGTCGAAAGCCTGGTGTTCTCCAACCTGGAGCGGGTCACCGTGCGGCGCTGGGGGGTGCAGCGCTGAGGGGCGGTCGATCCTGCGCCAACCAACGAGCGATCGATGGCCGCTCAAACTGGCGCGCCGCATAGTCCGCCAGCCGCCCCGGCACCGGATCACCATGAAGAACCAAACGGTTGAGCATGAGCGACAAATCGACGTCCGCAATGCACCAAGCCCCAAACAAGTGATCAGCGCCCGGTTCGAGAAGAGTGTCAGCCAACAGGAACAACTTCTCTGACGCATCAACGGCAGCAGGGGAAAGTGCGGCACCCTTTCGCCCATAAAACACAACTTCAGTCGAACGCTCCTGCCTGATGGGCAGCAGGTCGCTGCGCAACCAGGCCTGCACCTGGCGCGCCCGGGAACGCAGTCGCGGCAACGCGGGATACAGGCCTTGGCCAGGGAACACTTCGTCCACGTACTCCGTGATTGCAGACGACTCGGAAAGGGTGAAGTCCCCATCAACTAGCGTTGGTACCCTCTGCGTCAGCGAGGCTGCAGCGTCATGCGCAGTGCGGTTGTGGGCCTTGGCAAGATCCAAGGTCAGCAACTCAAAATCAAGGCCCTTCTCATGCAGTGCGACATAGGCAGACATCGCATAGGGGCTTGCGAACTGGGCATCGACATAAAGAGTGAGGGTCATGGTTTGGGTATCTCCCGATCTGAATTTGGCCACACCACGATAACGGTGAGGTTGAAAGCATCAAGTTCCGACCATCGACCGTCGCATGCCTTTGCCCAAGATCGCCGACGTTTTGACGGCCGACGACGGGCAAGGGGCCAAGCGCTTCTGCGCGTTGCTGGCTCTGATGGAGAACCTCACCGCCCAACTTCGGAACCAGTTCAACGTCAATTTCAATTCATTGGCAAAGGCTCAACTTAAGCCTGAAAAAACACGACTCACCGGTTGGTCTGTGGGAAAAAAGTAGCGAACAAGCCGGTCTTTCATCATCAAGATTTTGACACCTGAATCATCTCGTCTTGACGCTTCTGCTGTTCCTCCTGACGTTGCACAAAATATCCACCAGCAATCATTAAAACTGCACCGGAGACTTCCGGCAAGTTTGGCAAACGAGAATCCACCCAATATCCGTACACCAACGCAAAAACTGCTTCAAGGCACAAAATTCGACCACCCGCGACTTCCGAAATATGACGAGATGAGATATTCCAGGCCCACACAGCCACATAAGACACAAATACGCCTAAAAAAAATGCCCCAAAAGCAAGCGCCACCAACCTGTCTGCGGGAGCTTGAAAAAACCCCAATAGCTCACGCCCGTCACCCGAGCAATACTTAACTCCTGCGAATATCAAACTATGCAACAACGAGCAGATTCCAAGCAGAGATGTCCATTGAATTGAAGACATGCAAGGATTCATCTTCAAAAACCGCACATTAAGCAAAAAATAAAATGTTAAAAATGCCAATGCCACCAGAGATGCACCAACCCCAAGAAGATAATCCCCTTGACTCAATTGAAGAGCTCCCCCTCTTAATGTCGCCCAGTTAACAAGAACAATACCGCACACCATGACAGCGATTCCTGGCAGCAATCCGGACACACGCATTTTTCCGTATTGGACACAAGAAATCAAAATAACTGAAACCGGCAGCACTCCAATAACCAGCGCTGGAACCAAAAAGCCAATCTTCTGTATGCTCGTCGTCAAAAAATAATAATAACCAACATTACCACAAAATGAAATCAGGTTCGCAAAACAAAAAACCCGCCAAGACATCTGATCAGCACTAGTGCTTGACAAAAGAAAAACAACAATCGAAATTACGCCATAAACAATATACCTAGATATCGTTATGACTTCCGACGAAAAATATAATAATCCATGAGGAATTATGAATGCCGTCGCCCACAATGCATTAGCAACAACCCCAAGCATTAAGAAATAGGCTTGTGCGTTCTTTTTCATAGCAAATCAACAGACTCTTGCAGGAGTCCGTCGCCCTCCCGAATTGACCAATTAATGATTAATCATTATCAACTCCATGCTGTTTCCTCCGGGGCCCAACACACCCACCGGGCGACGGCCGGTGCCATGGGGCTGGCCGGCAAATGAGTCAGCTTTAACACGCGCCGAAGCAAGGGCTCAGCATCCTTTCATTTGGGATGCAAATAGGGCTTATTCGGCGTGGGCCGCCTGAACACGAGCACAGTCTTTGGCCGTAGCCGATCGGCCTGAAAATCGTCACGGTATCACCCCAGTTCGGGCGCGAACTGCGCCCCCCTCGCCCCCCTATTGAAGACCTTGCCCGTCATCGGCCTGGGGGTCGAAAGCCTGGTGTTCTCCAACCTGGAGCGGGTCACCGTGCGGCGCTGTCACAGAACCCACACCTCGACACCGCTAAGACATTTCCCTCATTAGAAAGAGAGAAATCATTCGTTTGAGTATTGAAAGCCCTTTCTTAGAGTGCTTGTCAGCCGCCGAATCCCCGCGACGCGGCCTCGATAAGACCCAGAAAGGCTTTCAAGATGTCTGTTGCCACCCCTGTCGAAAACACCCTTCCCGAAGCCCTGAAAGCGGCACGTGCCGCGGCGGCGGCGGCCGGCCTGCCCTATGCGGGTGGGGTCACGCCCCAACAGGCCTGGGCCCTGTTTGAAGCCGGCGACGCCGCCCTGGTGGACGTGCGTTCGACCGAAGAGCGCAAGTTTGTCGGCCATGTGCCGGGCAGCCTGCACGTGGCCTGGGCCACCGGTACCGCGCTGACGCGCAACCCCCGCTTCACCCGCGAGTTGGAGGCCAAGGTGCCCAAGCACGCCCCGGTGCTGCTGCTGTGCCGCAGCGGCAAACGCTCGGCCCTGGCGGCCGAAGCCGCGGCCAAGGCCGGCTTCACGGCCGTCTTCAATGTGCTCGAAGGCTTTGAAGGCGAGATCGACGCCGCCCAGCACCGCGGTGGCAGCGACGGCTGGCGCTTCCGCGGCCTGCCCTGGGTGCAGGACTGAGCCCGCCCCCTTTTCTTTTCTTGCCCTGAGCGCGCTCCCCCATGACCTTGCATGCCCTGCCCCTGCCCCACACGACGGACGCGCCTGAAGTGCGCCCGTCCCCCTTTGACGTGCACCAGGTGGTGCGTGAGCTGGCCGAGGCGCGACGGCGCTGGCGCGAATCGCAGCAGCGCTCCAACGAGCCTGGCGGCCGCGAGCTGCCCTCGCGTGAGGCGCTGACCCAGATCCTGGACCTGCTGCGCGGCGCCTTGTTCCCGATGCGCCTGGGCCCGCCGGACCTGCGTCAGGAGGGTGAGGATTTCTACGTGGGCCACACGCTGGACACCGTGCTGCAATCGCTGCTGACCCAGGTGCAACTGGAGTTGCGCTACGCACACAAGCACCAGCCCTTGGTCGAGGCGGCCACGCTGGACCTGCGTGCCGAACGGATCGTGCGCGACTTCGCCCACTCGTTGCCGCAGCTCCGTGAGCTGCTCGACAGCGATGTGCTGGCCGCCTACGCAGGCGACCCAGCCGCGCGCAGCGTGGACGAGGTGCTGCTGTGCTACCCCGGCATCCAGGCCATGATCCACCACCGCGTGGCGCATCGGCTTTACGAGCTGGGCGTGCCCCTGTTGGCGCGCATCGTGGCCGAGCTGGCGCACAGCGAGACCGGCATCGACATCCACCCCGGCGCCCGCATCGGGCCGGGCTTCTTCATCGATCACGGCACGGGCGTGGTGATTGGCGAGACCGCCGTCATCGGCGAGCGCGTGCGCATCTACCAGGCCGTCACGCTGGGGGCCAAGAGCTTCCCCACCGATGAGCAGGGCAACCCCCAGAAAGGCCTGCCGCGCCACCCCATCGTCGAAGACGAGGTGGTGATCTATGCCGGCGCCACCGTGCTGGGCCGCGTCACCCTGGGCCGCGGTGCCAGCGTCGGGGGCAATGTGTGGCTGACGCACGACCTGGCGCCGGGCACGCACATCACCCAGGCCCGCTCGCAACATGCGCCAGCCGGAGCGGCGTCATGAGCGCCCGCCTGCCCGAGCTGTTCGGCCTGACCGTGCGCCAGCAGCGCGAGCGACTGGGCTGGTCGCAGGAGCGCCTGGCCGAGAGCGCCGACCTCAACCGCAGCTATGTGGGCGAGCTGGAGCGCGGCCAGGCCGTGCCCTCGCTGATCACGCTCGACAAACTGGCCCGTGCGCTGGGGCAAAGCCCCAGCAACCTGCTGGCACAGACCGAACGCCTGTCGCAACAACGGCTGATCAACGGTCTGCGCTTGACGGCTATAGCCTGTTGAACGCCGCTCCGCCCCGCCAGACACTGCCCGCTGACCTTTTTTCTCTTTTCAACCACTGCGGAGTCTTCCATGTCGGAACACCAAAACGCCCAGGCAGCCCTCAGCGACAGCGCTGCACGGCAACTGGCCAATGCCACCAAGACCGTTCCGGTCCTGTCCACCATCAGCCCCCGCTGGCTGACGCACCTGCTGCAATGGGTGCCTGTCGAAGCCGGCATCTACCGACTCAACAAGGTCAAGAACCCCGAAGACGTGCTGGTGGCCTGCGCCAAGCGCGATGAATCGGAACTGCCGCAGACCTTCGTCGACTACGAAGACGCCCCGCGCGAGTACTTCCTGAACGCAGTCTCCACCGTGCTTGACGTGCACACCCGCGTCAGCGACCTCTACAGCAGCCCGCACGACCAGATCAAGGAACAGCTGCGTCTGACCATCGAGACGATCAAGGAGAAGCAGGAAAGCGAACTGATCAGCAACCCCGACTACGGTCTGCTGGCCAATGTCGCGCCCTCGCAGATCATCTACCCTCTGACCGGCGCCCCCACCCCGGACGATCTCGACGAGCTGATCACCAAGGTCTGGAAAGAGCCCGCCTTCTTCCTGACCCACCCGCTGGCCATCGCCGCCTTCGGCCGCGAATGCACCCGCCGTGGCGTGCCGCCGCCGACGGTGAGCCTGTTCGGCTCGCAGTTCCTGACCTGGCGCGGCATCCCGCTGATCCCCAGCGACAAGGTCCCGGTGGCCGACGGCAAGACCAAGATCCTGCTGCTGCGCGTGGGCGACAAGCGCCAGGGCGTGGTCGGCGTCTACCAGCCCGGCCTGGCCGGCGAGCAAAGCCCGGGCCTGTCGGTGCGCTTCATGGGCATCAACCGCAGCGCCATCGCCAGCTACCTGATCAGCCTGTACTGCTCGCTGGTGGTGCAGTCGGAAGACGCCCTGGCGGTTCTGGAAGACGTTGAGATCGGCAAGTTCCATGACTACCCTGACACCTACAAGTGAGCTCGCACTGCCGGGCGGCTCGGCGCCGCCGGGCCTGCCTGATGTGGCGACGCTGACGCGCCTGGCCGGCGAGTTCTTCTCGGCCCTGCCCGGTGGGCTGCCCAAGCCCGCGCCGCCGCAGGCCCTGGGGGGCGTGCCGGCGCCGGCGAATGTGCTGCCCGGCGGCAGCTCCACCGGCCCGCTGACGCAAGGCCCCCAATTGCCCGGCACGCTGGCGCCAGGGGCCAATGTGGCGCCCAACAACCCGCAAAGCGTGCTGTCGCTGGGGGCCTCCGCGCCCTCGCTGCAGCCGCATGCGGCCGCGCCCAACGGCCTGCCCGACAGCGCCGTGGTGGCCGCGCCAGCGCTGGACAGCCGCCTGGGCGGCCAGGCGTTGGGCGTGCCCCAGGTGGCTGCGGCGCCAAGTGCCCAACCCCATTCGACGCCATCCACGCCGTACTACTTCCTCGGCGAAGCCAGTGGCTACCCGAGCACCGGCCCGGCGGCGGCCGCCCCGCGGGACGACCGCGTGAGCGCCCAGTCCTTCGGCCTGCCCGGGGCCGACGAGCTGCGCGCCCTGCTGAGCAGCAAGGGCCCAGCGGGATCCCAGGCCACCTCTGCGGCAGGCCCGGGCTCCAGCTACTACTTCGTGCCCAGCGCGGGCGACAGCGTGGCCGGCCCGAGTACTGCCCTGCCCCACCAGCAGGCCGCACAACGGCCGGCGGGGCTGGACGTGAACGCGGTGCGCCGCGACTTCCCGATCCTGCAGGAGCGCGTCAACGGCAAGCAACTGGTGTGGTTCGACAACGCGGCCACCACGCACAAGCCGCAGTCGGTGATCGACCGCCTGGCCTACTTCTACGCCCACGAGAACTCCAACATCCACCGGGCCGCACACGAGCTGGCCGCCCGCGCCACCGACGCCTACGAAAGTGCGCGCGAAAAGGTGCGTGCCTTCATCGGCGCCCAGTCGGTGAACGAGGTGATCTTTGTGCGCGGCGCCACCGAGGCCATCAACCTGGTGGCCAAGACCTGGGGCGTGCAGAACGTGGGCGAAGGCGACGAGATCATCGTCTCCCACCTGGAGCACCACGCCAACATCGTGCCCTGGCAACAGCTGGCGGCGCAAAAAGGCGCACGCATCCGCGTGATCCCGGTGGACGACACCGGCCAGGTGTTGCTCGACGAGTACCGCAAGCTGCTGAACCCGCGCACCAAGATCGTGGCCGTGACCCAGGTCTCGAACGCGCTGGGCACGGTGGTGCCGGTGCGCGAGATCGTGGCCATGGCCCACGCGGCCGGGGCCCGCGCCCTGGTGGACGGGGCCCAGTCGGTCAGCCACCTGCGCGTCAATGTGCAGGAGATCGGGGCCGATTTCTTTGTGTTCTCCGGGCACAAGATCTTTGGCCCCACCGGCATTGGCGTGGTCTACGGCCGGCGCGAGTTGCTCGACACCATGCCGCCCTGGCAAGGGGGCGGCAACATGATCGCCGACGTGACCTTTGAGCGCACGGTGTTCGAGCCGCCGCCCAACAAGTTCGAGGCTGGCACCGGCAACATCGCTGACGCGGTGGGCCTGGGTGCCGCCCTCGACTATGTGCAGCGCATCGGCCTGGACAACATCGCGCGCTACGAGCACGACCTGCTGGCCTATGCCACCCACCTGCTGGCCCCTCTCCCCGGGGTGCGCCTGATCGGCACCGCGGCCGACAAGGCCAGCGTGCTGTCCTTTGTGCTCAAGGGCTACAC
Organism: Curvibacter sp. GW821-FHT09D12; assembly: GCF_059416245.1. Lineage (NCBI taxonomy): Bacteria > Pseudomonadati > Pseudomonadota > Betaproteobacteria > Burkholderiales > Comamonadaceae > Curvibacter > Curvibacter sp. GW821-FHT09D12. The sequence continues at coordinate 300,725 of NZ_JBWKOU010000007.1, forward strand.
CACCGAAGAGGTGGGCCGGGCCCTGAACGAAGAAGGCATTGCCGTGCGCTCGGGCCACCACTGTGCCCAGCCCATCCTGCGCCGCTTTGGCGTGGAGGCCACGGTGCGGCCCTCGCTGGCGTTCTACAACACCTGTGAAGAGGTGGACCGCTTCATCGCGGTGGTGCGGCGCCTGAGCAGCGGCCGCGGCTGATACCAAGCCGCCCAAGACAAAGCCGACCCGGACAGACGCCCGGGTCGGCTTTTTTTCATGGGGCCAGGGGCCGCAGCCCCGGGCGTCAGACCTTGAACAGCTTGTCGAAGCGGCGGTCCCACAGCGGGGCCACCTCGGCCGGGCCGTCCAGCACGCCCAGCTTCTGGAAGGTGTCGGCCACTTCCTGGTGCCCCTTCACCACACTGTCCGACACCGCACGCAGATCGAAATCGGTGCTGCGGTTGTTCCACAGCTCGATCAGGTCGCCCACCGGGATGCGGGTCTCTTCAGAGATCACACGCGCGTACTCCAGGTAGTTCTGGTTGGCCCACAGGTAGGCGCGGCGCAGGCGCAGCAGGTAGTCACTGATGGCGGCCTGGGTGGCAGGCTGGCTGATCGACTTGGGGTTGGCGTAGATGGGGAAGTTGCCCGTCAGGTAGCCCACCCCGGTCTTGAGCACCCGCGCCCCGTACTTGAGGCGGGCGATCTGGCCGTTGTAGCCATAGATGGCCCAGGCATCGAGGTCGCCCCGGTCAAAGGCCGACAGGCCGTCTGCCGGGCTCAGGTTGATGGCCTGGATGTCCGAGAAGCTCAGGCCGGCCTCGGCCAGCTGCTTGCTCAGAAAGTAGTGCGCGGTGGTGGCACGCACATAACCCACCCGCTTGCCCTTGAGGTCGGCGATGCTGCGGATGGCGGTGTCCTTGCGGGCCAGCGTGACCTGGTTGTTCAGGTCTTCGCGCACCACGGCCACAAAGCGCACCTGCGCCTTCTGGCGCGCCGCGAACAGCGCCGGGATCTCGCTGCCCGAGCCCAGGTCCAACGCGTCGCCGTTCAGGGCCTCGATGTGCAGCACGCCGTTGTTCAGCTCGCGCCATTCGATCTTGTAAGGGGTGTCGGTCAGCTTGGCCGCCACCAGCAGGGCCCGCCAATTGCCCTTGTAGGTGCCGATGCGCAAGGTCACCTTGGAGAGTTCGGCCGGGTCCACCGCTGGGGCCGGACCGGCGGCCTGGGCCAGGCCGGCTTGCAGCCAGGCGGGTGCGGTGAGGGCGGCACCCAGCAGGTGGCGGCGGGAAAGCGAAGCGTCGATTTTGTTCATGGTTTGGGAGTGGGGAAAAAGAACGGTAAGGCGGGCGCTCAGTAGCCACGCTGGGCATCGACCAGATCAGCCAGGGGCTCACCCTTGAAGTAGCGCTGGAGCTGGTCAATGAACTTGTCGGCCGTGGCGGTCTGCACCTCGCCCGACGCCCATGAGATGTGCGGCGTCAACCGCACCCCAGGGTGGATATAGAGCGGGTGGCCGACCGGCAGCGGCTCGGGGTCGGTCACGTCCAGGGTGGCGGCGCCCAGGCGACCGCTGTCCAGGGCCTGCAGCAAGGCCTGCTGATCGACCAGCGCGCCGCGGGCGATGTTCACCAGGTGCAAGCCGGGCCGGGCATGGGCCAGGGCCTCGGCGTTGATCACATGGCGCGACTCGGCCGTGATCGGCAGCGCCAGCACCAGGTGGTCCACCTGGGCCAGCAGTTCGGGCAGCGAGCGGGCCTGGGCCACGCCCGGCTCGCCCAAGGGGGCCGCACTGCGGCGCAGCGCCGTGACCTGCATGCCAAAGGCCAGCGCCCGCCGGGCCACGGCCTGGCCGATGGCGCCAAAGCCCAGCAGGCCCAGGTGCTGGCCGGCCAGCAGGCGCAGCGGCTGGGCCTCGGCACGCTCGAACTCGCGCCGCCAGGCCTCGGGGCTTTGGACGCGCCGATCCGCCCAGGGCTGGTTGTGTGCCAGCAGGGCCGACAGCACATAGTCGGCAATCGGGGCCGCAGCCACGCCGCGCGCGCAGCTCACCTGGGGCACCTGCAGCAGCCAGGGCGGAAAAAAGTCCACCCCCACCGAGGCGGTGTGCACCCAGCGCAGCGTGCCCGGCCAGCCGGCCGGGGCCTGCGCTGGCGCCTGGCGCCAGCCGTGGCCGGGCGCGGTCAGCAGCACATCCACCTCGTGGGCCCGGGCCCAGCCGGGGGCCTCGCGGTCGTTGATGACCACCAGGCGCGGGTCGACGGCGGCAATGCGCTCGCCCACCGCCGCGCCCAGCGGGTTCAGCACCACCAGGCGCTCAAGGCTTGGCGCGCCCATCAGGCCACCACCGCCTCGCCGGCCGCTTCGTGCACGGGCTCAGCGACCTTCTGGGCCTGTTCACGCGCCACGGTGTAGCGGTTGGCCGGCACCGGCAGGCCCAGGTGGGCGCGGAAGGTGTCGTGCGGGTAGTCGGTGCGGTAAATGCCGCGCGCCTGCAGGATCGGCACCACCAGCGACACGAAATCCTTCAGCGAGGTGTTGGGCAGGGCTTCGAAGAAATTGAAGCCATCGGCGCCCTCGTTCTCGAACCAGCGCTGGATCTCGTCGGCCACCTGCTCGGCCGTGCCTACAAAAGTGCGCTTGGGCGCCGCATGCCACTGGGCCACCTGGCGCAGCGTCCACCCCCGCTCACGCGCCACCTGCTTGATGCGGTCGCTGGCGGCCTGCTGGCTGTTCTTGCCGATGTCCCCGAGGTCCGGAAAGGGCTGGTCGAGCGGGTAGACCGAAAAGTCGTGGTCATTGAAGGGCCGGGCCAGGGCGGCCAAGGCGTTCTCGATCGGCACCAGCGAGGCGGCGATCTGGTACTTGGCCTCGGCCTCCTCCGCGGTGCGGCCCACGATGGGCCGGATGCCCGGCAGCAGGAAGACCTGGGCCGGGTCACGCCCGGTCGCAGCCACCCGGGCCTTGACGTCGCGGTAGTAGGCCTGGGCGTCTTCCAGCTGGTCGGCATGGAAGAAGATCGCATCGGCGCGCTGGGCTGCGAAGTTCTTGCCATCCTCGGAGGCGCCGGCCTGGAAGATCACCGGCTGGCCCTGGCGCGAACGGGCAATGTTGAGCGGCCCCTCAACCTGGAAGAACTCACCCTGGTGGTCCAGCCGGTGCAGCTTGGCCGAGTCAAAGAACTGGCCGGTGGCCTTGTTGCGCACCAGGGCGTCGTCTTCCCAGCTGTCCCACAGGCCTTGCACCACATCGAGGTGCTCGCTGGCCAGGCGGTAGCGCACGTCGTGCGCATAGTGCTCGGCCTGGCTGTAGTTGCGCGCACTGCCATCGAGCCACGAGGTGACCACGTTCCAGCCAGCACGTCCACCGCTGATGTGGTCCAACGAGGCGAACTGGCGGGCCACGGTGTAGGGCTCGCTGTAGCTGGCCGTGACGGTGGCCACCAGGCCGATCTTGGAGGTGACGGCCGCCAGGGCCGACAGGATGGTCAGCGGCTCGAAGCGGTTCAGGTAGTGCGGGCTGGAGCGCTCGGTGATGTGCACGCTGTCGGCCACGAACAGGAACTCAAAGCGCCCCTGCTCGGCCAGTTGGGCCTGCTCGGCATAGAACTTGAAGTTGACGCTGCCGTCGGCCAGTGCGGCCTCGTGGCGCCAGTCGCCCCAGCCGGCGCCCACGCCATGCAGCACAAAGCCGAATTTGAGTTGTCGTGTTGTCATGAAAAGCCTTTCGGAGAATGAATGCGGGAAGGGTTGCGACACCGTAGGCGCCACGGTGCCCCATGCCAACGAAGATTTGCGGTGATCGATATGTGCCGGGCACACAGGGACCGCAGCCGTTCTTCAGACCACCAGCGCCGGTCGGGTCGCCGGCACCGGCGCTGCGGGCGAGGCTTTGCCCAGCAAGGGCCAGGGCTCGGGCGGGGGTGGCGGTGGTGGCGGCGGCGGTGCCGTGGCAGCCAGGCGGGCGGGCGCCCGGCCTTCGTCGAGGGCCATGCGCACCACGCCGGCCGTCAGGCTGGGGGCAAAGGCCTCGATGAACGACTCTTCGTAAGAGCGCAGGTAGGTGCCGGCCCGCACGGCGAGCCGGGTCAGGTTGAAGCCGAACAGGTGGCTGGCATCCAGCGCACGCAAGCCCTTGTCGCGCAGCGGGTCGAAGGCCATGCTGGCCACGATGCCCACCCCCATGCCCAGCTCGGCGTAGGTCTTGATGACGTCGGCGTCCATGGCGGTCAGCGCGATCTCGGGCTGCACCTGGTGGTGGGCAAAGGCCTCGTCGATGTGCGAGCGGCCGGTGTAGCCGGTGTCGTAGGTGATCAGCGGAAACTCGGCCAGGCGGCTCAGCGTCACCGGGCCGTCGTGCCGCAGCAGCTCGTGTCCGGGCGGGACCACCAGTGAGTGGCTCCAGCGGTAGCAGGGCAAGGCCACCAGCCCGTCGAACTGGGCCAGCGCCTCGGTGGCAATGCCTACATCGGCCTCACCCGCCAACAGCATGGCAGCCACCTGCTGGGGCGTGCCCTGGTGCAGGTGCAGGCGGATCTCGGGGAAATGCTGCGAGAACTGCTTGACCGCCCTGGGCAAGGCATAGCGGGCCTGCGAGTGCGTGGCCGCCACCGACAGTTGGCCGCTGCGCGGGGCCACGTACTCCTGCCCCGCCTTGCGCAGGTTGTGGCTGTTGAGCAGGATGCGCTCGATGATGGGCAGCACATGGCTGCCGGGCTCGGTCAGCCCGGTCAGGCGCTTGCCGACCCGCACGAAGAGCTCAATGCCGAGTTCGTCCTCCAGTTCACGGATCTGTCGGCTCACGCCAGGTTGCGAGGTGTTCAAGGTCTGGGCCACCTCGGTGAGGTTGAAGCCGCGTCGCACGGCCTCTCGCACCGATCGGAGTTGCTGGAAGTTCATGGCGGATGCGTCCTGGGGGTTGGGTCCCGTCGAGCGCTTCGATGGCCTCGACAGTTTCAAGAGGGTCTGAAAAGGACGCGATTCTTCGCCGGTTGCCCACGGCAGAAAACGAATATTTGGGCAGCACCTTATCCCCAAAACGAGGATGCAAAGGCACCCTGCCAGCGCCAAAAGCCAGGCCCCTCACGGGGCCCGGCCGGGGCGTTCGCGGGCAGCGCCGAGGCTGCGCCGAAAGGCGTCAAAGCCCCAGCGCGCGTCGGCCCGCCGCGATGTGCACGCTGTCGTCCTGCGGGGTGTGCACCACGCCGCACTGCGCGTCGCGCAGGTGGCGCTCCAGCGGGTTGCGCCGTGCCAGCCCGTGGTTGCTGCTCAGGGCCACCGCCTGTTGCACGGCCTGCAGGGCGTTGTGCGTGGTGACCGACTTGACGATGCCGCTGTCGGCAAAGCTGGGCTCCAGGCCGGCCTCCAGGTCGGTCACCAAACTGTCGATCAGGCGTTGGTTCACGGTGAGCAAGGCTTCGATCTGGCCCAGGTGCTCTTGCACTCTTGGCAAGGTGGCCAGCGCCGCACCCAGGCTGCTGGGTTGGCGGTCGTGCAGAAAACCCACCACCCAGTCGCGGGCGGCACGGGCCACGCCGGTGTACAAAGCGGCAAAAAAGGCGGCCATTTCAGCTTGCATCAACAGGTCGCCCTGGCCCCAGTCGGTCGGGGCTCGCAGCTCCAGCGGTGCGTCCGCGGGCAACAGCACGTCTTCAAACACGATGTCGTGGCTGCCGCTGGCGCGCAGGCCCAGGTGATCCCAGGTGTTCTCGATGCGGGTGCCGGGCAGGTCAGCCGGCACCAGGAAAGCCCCCGTGAGGGGCTGCTCGTCATCGGTGCGGGCCCACACCAAGTACCAGCTGAGGATGGGCGCCCCGGTGGAGTAGATCTTGCGACCCGACAGGCGCCAGCGGCCATCGGGCTGACGCCGGGCGATGGTGGCCGGCAGGCCGCCGCGCGCCGGTGTGCCCAACTCGGGCTCGACACGCAAGGCGTTGGCCAGGCTCACACGCTGCAGCGAATCCTGTACCACCCGGCGCGCCAGGGCTTCGGGCCAGGGCTTGTGGCGCCGGCCCATGCCACGGTGCTGCATGTACTGCATGGTCAGCACCAGGGCCGTGGCCGGGTCGCCGTGCGCCACGGCGCCCACCACATCGGTGAGCTGACCCAGGCTGGCGCCCTGCCCGCCGTAGGCCACCGGCGCGGCCAGGGTCAGCAGGCCGGCCGCGTGCAGATCGTCGAAGTTGCGGAACGGAAAGCTGCCATCCCGGTCATGGGCCGGCGCTCGGACCGCGAATTCGACGGCCAGGGCGCGTGCGGTCTGGCCCCAGCTCAGCGGGGCGTTCACTGCAGCACCTCGGGTTGCTCGCGCACGATGATGTCGTAGAAGCCCTTGAACGAGAACTCGGCGCCGCCCGGGCGGCCGACCTGGCTGTGGGTCAGCAAGGCCACCTCGTGCGGGATCGGCTGCGGCTTGCCGGCGGCCTCGGCCAACAGTTGGGTGTGGCAGGCGTTGTCCAGCGCGATGTACCACCAGGCGGCCGACTCGACCGAGGGGCCGGCCGTCAAAATGCCGTGGTTCTTCAGGATCACGGCCTTGCGCTGGCCCAGGGCCTTGCCGATGCGAAAGCCCTCGTCGGTCTCCAGCACCACACCGCTGAAGGTGTCGAACAGGGCGTGGTCCTGGTAGAAGGCGCAGCCGTCCTGGGTCAGCGGGTCCAGCTCACGGCCCAGGGTCGACCAGGCCTTGCCGTAGGTGGAATGGGTGTGGGCGGCAGCGACGATGTCAGGGCGCGCCTCGTGCAGCGCGGCGTGGATGGCAAAGGCGGCCCGGTTGAGCGGGCCCTGGCCCACCACGATCTCACCTTGCGAGTTCACCAGCAGCAGATCCGACACCTTGATCTGCGAGAAATGCAGGCCCAGGGGGTTGACCCAGAAATGGTCGCTCAGCTCGGGGTCGCGCGCCGTGATGTGGCCGGCCAGGCCGTGGTCGAAGCCAAAGCGGGCGAACAGGCGGAAAGCCACGGCCAGGCGTTCCTTGCGGTGGCGGCGCTCGGCCTCAACCGTCGGACGGGCCGGGGTTTCATCAAACCAGTCCTTGCGTTGCGGGTGGGGGTTGCGCACCAGGGTGAGCGAAGGGGTTTGCAGAACAGCAGACATCGGAGACTTTCTTTCAGGCGGCTTTGAGTTGGGCTTGGGCTGCGGCGGCGGCCTCGCGCTCAGCCACTTTCTGGCGCACCAGGGGCAGCAGTTCACGGCCGTAGTCGATGGCGTCCAGCAAGGGGTCGAAGCCGCGGATCAGGAAAGTGCTGATGCCCAGGTCGTAATACTTGAGCAAGGCGTCGGCCACCTGTTCGGGCGTGCCCACCAGGGCCGTGGTGTTGGAGCGGCCGCCGGTCTCGCGGGCAATCGCCGTCCACAGGCGCTCGTCCACCCGGTCGCCCTGGGCCGCATCGGCCAACAGGCGACGCGCCCCCTCGCTTTGCAAGGGGCCGCCGCGGGCAAAGCCCTGCAGCGAGCGCACGCGGCGCGTGTCTTCCAGAATGCGTTCGGCGCGGGCCCAGGCCTCGTCCTCGGTGCGGCCCAGGATGGGGCGGAACGAGATGCTGAAGCCGATGTCGCGCCCGTGCTGGGCGGCAGAGGCCCGCACGCGGCGCACCAGATCACCGGCCTGGGCCAGCGACTCGCCCCACAGCGCATAGACGCTGGCGTGCTTGCCGGCCACTTGCAGTGCGGCCTCGGAGGCGCCACCGAAATAGATCGGCAGGTGCGGCTGCTGCAGGGGCTTGACCTCGGACCAGCCGCCCTCGATGCGGTAGAAGCGGCCTTCGTGGTTCAGGGGCTTGTCGGCGGTCCAGATCTGGCGCAGCACGCTCAGGTACTCGTCGGTGCGGGCATAGCGGTCGTCGTGGCCCAGGAAGTCGCCGTCGCGGCGCTGGTCTTCGTCCGAGCCGCCGGTGATGTAGTGCACGGCCACGCGGCCGTCGGTGTACTGGTCCAGCGTGGCCAGTTGGCGCGCCGTGACGGTGGGTTGCTGCAGACCCGGGCGGTGCGCCAGCAAGAACTTGATGCGCTGGGTGACCGAGGCCGCGTAGGTGACCGCCAGCAGGTTGTCGGGGCTGGTGGCATGCGCCGGCACCAGGATGCGGTCAAAGCCGGCGTGCTCATGGGCCTGGGCGAACACGCGCACAAAGTCGCGGTCGATCACCGGGCCACGGCGGGGGAAGGTTTCAGAAACTTCGTGCGGCTGGATCATGCCGATGAACTGGACACTCATGGGGGGCTCCTGGGTTGGAAGAACGGTGAAGGGCTTCGCGGATGGCTTCACGATAGGCCGCCCCCGCCCCCGCCACAACGAAGCAAAACGCGTGAGGACATGCGCTTTCGGCATGTCCGCCCCACCAGCTCAGTGCGGGATGCCCCCGCGGCGCGGAGCGACCGGGTCGGCGTCCATGGCGGCCACCAGCGCACCGAGCGGATCGGCCAGGGCTGGCGCTGCCGGGGCTGTGGCCACGGTCTTCTCAGATCGGCACACCAGATCGGCGGCCGACCAGCTCTGGCCCGGCAGGGCCCGGGCACGCAACCAGCCTTGCCGGTCCACCAGCACCTGCTGGCCCTGCAGGCGAGCGACGGGCTGGCCCAACACCAGGGCCAGGGCCTGGCGGAAGTCGGCCGCATCGGCCTCCACGAGGCGGCAATCGGTGCCGGCCTCGGCCAGACCGCTGCCCTGCCCGATGCCCAGCACGCGCGGGTCCAGCACCAGCGGTGTGCCGGGCGAAGCGGCCACCAGCAAGCGCTGCCCTTGCATGCCACGAAGACTGCGTAGCTCGCTTGCGACACCGCAACGCACCCGGGCATCGGGCAGGCGCACCGGCAGCTCCCAACGCCCTTCGCGGGCCAGGGTCTGGCCTGAGGCCTGGGCCTGCAGAAAATCGAGCACGTTCCAGGTGTCGGCCTCACTCAAGGCGTCGGCAAAGCCGGGCATGGTGGTCTGGCCATCGCGGTCTTGCAGGCCGTGGCGCACTCGCCACCACAGCTCCCCCTCCAGGCGCTGCCACAGCAGACTGCCGTTGAGCCGCGGGGGCCACATGGGCAAAGCGGGCGCATCGGGCCCCTCACCGCCGCCATCCGCCGCATGGCAGCGCTGGCAATGCCGCTGGTACACGGTCTGGCCGCGCACGATGGCCTGGGCGCTGAAGCCGCTGTCACTGACATGGAAACTGCTGGGCGTTGCCGGCCCGGCCAACAGGCCGAACACGCCCCAGGGGGCCGCCGCCAGCAAGGCCACCGCAGCGGCCCACGCGGGCCAGCGGGCGCGCCGCCAAAAGACCGCCAGTCCAGTCAAGGGCAATGCGATTGCCAGGGCCGCCGCGCACAGCAACAGGCGGCGCGCCTGCCCAGGCTCAAACACCATCAGTTCGCCATGCAGCCGCTGTGCCCAGGGCCACACCGGCTGCCCGGCCAGGCTGTCGCTCAGGCCCAGGGCAAACCACAGACGGCGCAGGGCATCCTGCGCCTCGTACAAGACGCCGAGCACGGTGTTGACCTGCTCGGGCGTGGGGGTCCAGTCGATCACGCGCTCAGCCCGGCCCCAAGCACAGCCCTCACCAGCTCGCGTCCAGGCCCAGGTGGGCCAGGGCCTGGTGGCGCAGTTCGGCCAGGCGTGGGTCACCGCGGTGGCGCGGGTAGGGCAACTCATTGACCAGCTCGGCCACGATGCGCGAGGGCCGGTCGGACAGCACGATCACGCGCTGAGCCAAAAAGAAGGCCTCTTCCACGTCGTGCGTGACCAGCAGGGCCGAGAAGCCCTGGCGCTGCCACAGCGCCAGCAGCTCAGTCTGCATGGTCAGGCGGGTCAGCGAGTCGAGCTTGCCCAGGGGCTCGTCGAGCACCAGCAGGCTGGGGTCGTTGACGATGGCACGCGCCAGCGCCACGCGCTGGGCCATGCCGCCCGAGAGTTGGTGCGGGTAGGCCTTGGCGAAGTCTTGCAGGCCCACCAGCTTGAGCGCGGCCTCGACACGCGGCTGCAGCGCCGCCAGCGTGCCGCGCGCCTGCGGGCCCAGGGCCACGTTGTCGCGCACAGTGCGCCAGGGGAACAGCGTGGGGTCCTGGAACACCACGATGCGCGACGGGTCAGGCCGGGCGACCGGCTCACCATCGTGCAGGATCTGCCCCGCGCTCGGCGGCTCCAGCCCCGCCACCAGACGCAGCAGGGTGGACTTGCCGCAGCCACTGGGACCGAGCAGGGCCACGAATTCACCGGGGCGGATGTGCAGGCTCACGCCATCGACCACCGGCAGCGTACCGGCCGGTCCGTCAAACTGATGGCTGACCTGCTCGATGCGGATGTCCGCACCGTTGGACGCGCCCGCCTGCGGCTGGCGGACGGCATTTGATGGGCTCACCATTGCACCACCCCCTTCTGCCACGACAGCACGCGGTCGCGCACGGTGAACAGCAAGGTGATCAGGCCCGAGAACAGCAGGGCCATCACCAACAGCGCCCCGTACATATTGGGGTAGCTGGCCCAGCCCTGGGCCCAGGTGAGGTACCAGCCCAGGCCCGATTTGACGCCCAGCATCTCGGCCACCACCAGGGTGGCAAACGCATGGCCCAGGCCCATGAACAGGCCCACAAACACCTGCGGCATGGCCGCCGGAATGGCCACCCGGAACACCAGAAAGGCGTTGGAGGCCCCCAAGGTGCGCGCCACGTCATAGAACTGGCGGTTCACCGTGGCGACGCCCGACCAGGTCAGGATGGCGACCGGAAAGCCCGTGCCCATGGCGATCAGGAACACCGCGGTGGACCAACTGGAGGGGAAGAAATAAAACGAGATCGGCAGCAGCGCGGTGGTCGGGATCGGGCCCAGCACGCGCAGCACCGGGTGAATCCAGTAATGCGCCCGGCGCGACCAGCCCATCAGCACGCCCACCACAAAGCCCACCGCCGCCCCCGAGCCGATGCCCACGCCCAGCAGGATCAGCGAGTTGGCCGCACTGTCACCCAGGCGGCGCCAATCGCTGACGTACACCTCGGCGAGGCTTTGCGGCGGCGCAAAGAACGGCGTGGGCAACCAGCCCAGCTTGGCCGTGACCAGCTCCCAGGCCAGAAAACCCAGGCCCAGCACCGTGAGCCAGGGGCCGAAGCCGCGCAGGCGCTGCACCACCGGCGCGGCCAACGGGCCACCCAGGCTCAGCACGGCCAGCGCGGCGGCCAGCCCCAGGCTGACCCAGCCGAACTCGGCGGTGTAGTTCCAGTCGCTGAAGCCAACCTGCTTGTTCGGCCACCCCAGGGTGAGCGCGCCCAGGGCCGCCCAGGCCACGGCGGCGGCCAGGCCGGTGGCCCACCAGGCCGAGGGCGCGGCCGCCTCGCGCCGCAGCGGCAGCGCGGCCGAAGCCGGGGGGGAATGCACGGTGCTGTTCATGACACGCCTCCTCAGGACAGCACGTCGGCGTGCACGAACTCGGCAAAGCGCACCGGGTCGGTGCTGGGCTTGAGCACCCCCACCAGCTTGAAGTCGCGTGCAAAGAACTCGATCTCTTTCTTCAGCGCCACGCCGCTGGGGTGGTGCTTGTGGGTCAGCGTGCCCAGCACGGTGCGCAGGTCTTCCACCGACACCTTGGAGTAGGGGCTGTAGATCTTGGCGGCTTCATTGGGGTTGCTGGCCACAAAGTCGGAGGCCTCGTTGATCGAGCGGGCCAGCGCGGCGGCGGTGGGGCGGTCTTCGCGCGCCAGCTTGCCGCTGACCCCCAGCACGCAGCAGGTCTTGTCGGCGTACTCGCCACTGAGGTTGGTGGCCAGCTCGATCAGGCCCTTGGTCTTGCGCTCGATGATGAACAGGTTCGGGTCGCCGTCGGCGATCGCGTGGGCCTCGCCCTTTTCCACCGCCACGCCCAGCAGGTCGCCCGGGAACTGGCGCCAGGTCACCTCCTTTTCGGGGTCGATGCCGGCCTTGGTGAACAGCACCGAGAAGAAGTTCTTGCCTGGGCTGTTCAGGTCCGACACCGCGATGGTCTTGCCCTTGAGCTTTTGCAGGCTGGTGACGCCGGCCGGGCCATAGCCCACCAGGCGGGTGCAGCCGCCGTGCGAGCTGCTGACTAACTTGACGTCAAAACCCGACTCCAGTGGTTTGATCCAGCGGTGGATCATGCCCACGCCAGCATCGGCCTTGGAGGTGGCGATCGACTCCAGCAGTTGGTCGGTCGAGCCGGTGTAATTGATGAGCTCGACATCCAGCCCGTTTTTCTCGAAGATGCCGCGGGTGATGGCCACGGGCACCGGGGCCAGGCAGACCGCGTTGGCGTTCCAGGCCAGCTTGATCGGGCGGCGCTTGCCGGCGGCCAGCACCTGGCAGGCCCCCACGCCGGCCACGGCCGACAGTCCCAGGGCCCCCACCGAGCGCAACAGGCGCCGGCGCGATGGCACGATGATCGAAGAAGCAGAAGATGGATGAGGTGTGGTCATGAGAGGCTTTCTGTCGAGGCAGGACGTTCAGGGCGTTCAGGGCGTTGGGGCCGTTGCGGACCACGGCATGCGCCGCAGGCTCCGCTGTTGAGCGCATTTGACAGAAATCATTCGCGCCATGGAAATGAGAAAACCAGCCATGCTTATGAAGAAGTCAGCCAGCACGCTTTGGCGCTTTGCGCTTCAATACAGGCTGCCCCTCAGCCCCAACAGCTGTCCCTCCCAAAGCCCATGAGCCACCAAGACCCCACCCCGCCCCAGCTGCCGCGCCTGCGCGATTTCGTGCAGCAGTTCACCCGCCTGATCGACACCCACCCGGACGAGGCACGCCTGCTGCAAGAAGGCGGCACGCTGCTGGCGGCCCTGGTGGCCCATGACGACTGGCTGCCCGCCGAGCTGAGCCAACCCCACCCCGAGCACTACCAGCAGTACCTGCTGTACGCCGATGCCCGCGAGAACTTCTCGGTGGTCAGCTTTGTATGGGGGCCGGGCCAGGCCACGCCCATCCACAACCACACGGTATGGGGCCTGATCGGCATGCTGCGCGGCCAGGAACGCTCGCAACCCTATGCCCGCGATGCGGGCGGCCACTGGCGCCCCACAGGCGAGGCTCACGAGCTGCACCCCGGCGAGGTCGATGCCGTGTCCCCCCGCATTGGCGACGTGCACCGCGTCAGCAATGTGCTGGCCGACCAGGTGTCGATCAGCATCCATGTGTATGGCGCCAACATCGGGGCTGTGAAGCGCTCGGTGTTCCTTGAGGACGGTACCGAGAAGCCCTTTGTATCGGGCTACAGCAACCGCAGCCTGCCCAATCTGTGGGACCGCTCGGCCGAGGTGCGCGCCAGCCTGCAAGGCTGAGCCCACCGCCTGCCGCCGCGCCATTTTTGAATTTCTGCCCCCCTTCGCCGACCAGAAGAAACGACACCGTGACCACTGCCCTGCCCACAACCCCCTACGCCCAAGTCCGCGAGCACCTGCTGGCCGGACGCGAGATCGCCCTGCTTGATGTGCGCGAGGAAGACCCGTTTGCCCAGGCCCACCCGCTGTGGGCCGCCAACCTGCCGGTGGGCCGCATCGAGCTGGACGCCTGGACCCGCATTCCGCGCCGCGACACCGTGGTGGTGGTGTTCGATGACGGCGAGGGCCTGGCCGACACGGCCGCACGCCGCCTGCAGGCCCTGGGCTACACCCAGGTGTCGCTGCTGGCCGGCGGCCTGCAGGGCTGGCGTGACGCAGGCGGCGAGCTGTTCCGCGACGTCAACGTGCCCAGCAAATCGTTTGGTGAGCTGGTCGAGGCCAAGCGCCACACCCCCTCACTGTCCGCCGAAGAGGTCAAGGCCCTGATCGAAAGCCAGGCCAATGTGGTGGTGCTCGATGCGCGCCGCTTCGACGAGTACCAGACCATGAGCATCCCCAGCGGGGTGAGCGTGCCCGGGGCCGAGCTGGTGCTGCGCGCCGCGGCCCTGGCCCCCGACCCGGCCACCCACATCGTGGTCAATTGCGCGGGGCGCACACGCAGCATCATCGGCACCCAGTCGCTGGTGAACGCCGGCCTGCCCAACCGCATCACCGCCCTGCGCAACGGCACCATCGGCTGGCTGCTGGCCGGCCAGACGCTGGAACACGGTGCCGCCCGCCGCGCCCCCGAGGTGAGCGCCGAACAACAAGCCCGCGCCGCCGCCCAGGCCCGGGCCGTGGCCGACCGCGCCGGGGTGCGCCGCGCCACGCTGGCCGATCTGCCTGCATGGGCGGCAGAAACCCAGCGCACCACCTACCGTTTCGATGTGCGCACCCCTGAAGAATTCGCCCGGGGCCACCTGCCGGGCTTCCGCAGCGCCCCGGGGGGGCAACTGGTGCAAGAGACCGACCACCAGGCCCCGGTGCGTGGCGCCCGCATCGTGCTGAGCGACACCGATGGCGTGCGCGCCAACATGAGCGCCTCGTGGCTGGCCCAGATGGGCTGGGAGGTGCACGTGATCGACGCGCTGCCCGCCCAGGCTTTGACCGAGAGCGGGACGGCGCCAACCGCCGTGCCCCCGCCCGAGCAACCGATCCCGCTGACCTCGGTGGCCACGCTGCAGGGCTGGCTTGCCGAAGGGGCCGACACGGTGGTGATCGACTTCACCCCCAGCGCCAACCACGTGAAACGCCACATTCCGGGCGCCTGGTGGGCGCTGCGCTCGCAACTCGCCCAGGGGCTGGCCCAGATCCGCGCTCAGGTGCCTGGCGTGCAACGCCTGGTACTGACCTGCGGCAGTTCGGCCCTGGCCGCCTACGCCGTGGCCGAAACCGCCCGCCTGAGCCCAGGCCTGAGCGTGTCGCTGCTCGATGGCGGCACCCAGGCCTGGATCGAAGCCGGCCTGCCGCTGGAAAGCGGCGAAACCCACCTGGCCGCCCCGCGCATCGACCGCTACCGCCGCCCTTACGAGGGCACCGATGCGCCCCGCGCAGCCATGCAAGGCTACCTGGATTGGGAGTTCGGCCTGGTCGAACAACTGGGCCGCGACGGCACGCATGGCTTCCAGGTGATCTGAGCCGGATCGCGACAGGCGCGCTAACGCCTGGGGCCCGGGCATTCAATCGTTCAATCTTTCAATCGGCCTGAAATCCCGAGGCCTTGATCACCGGCTCCCAGCGTTTGGCCGAGGCGGCACCACGGCTGGCCAGCTCTTCGGGCGACTTGCCCACCGGCAGAAAGCCCATGGTGGCCAGGCGCTCGCGCACATCGGGCAGGGTCAGTACCTTGGCCAGGGCCTGGCTCCAGGCGGTCACCACGGCGGCCGACGTGCGGGCCGGGGCATACAGGCCGTTGAAACCCATGCCCGAAATCGTGGGGTAGCCCTGCTCGGCAAAGGTGGGTACGTCGGGCAACTGGGGCACGCGCTGCTCGGATGACACCGCCAGCACCCGGATCTTGCCGGCGCGGTGGCCCTCGACCAGCGAGCTCATGACATCGATGTCGGCACTGATCTGCCCGCCCATCAGGGCCAACACGGCCGGAGCGCTGCCCTGGAACGGGATGTCTTCCATCTTCACGCCGATGGCCTCGCCCAGCACCATGCCGAAGAAATGGTGCGGCGCGCCCCGTGCCGGAATGCCGTAATTGGCCTGGCCCGGGTTCTTGCGCGCCCAGGCCACGTACTCGGCCAAAGTCTTGGCCGCAGGGGCCGTGCCCACGGCCAAGGCAAAGGGAAACTCCGACACCGTACCGATGGGCTGCAGATCACGCTGCGGGTCATAGCTGAGTTTGCGCAGGGTGTAGGGGTAGAGCGCCACCAGGGCATCGGGCCCGAGCATGACGACACTGCCGTCGGTGGGTGCATTCTTCAGCACCTCCATGGCCAGCCGGCCGCCGGCACCAGGCTTGTTGTCGACCAGCACAGGTCGCTTGAGTTCGTCCTTGAGCTTTTCAGCCAGCACGCGGGCCAGGGCGTCAAACGAGCCGCCAGCCGGAAAGCCGACCAGGATGCGGGCCGCTTGCCCTTCAGGCTGGGCCAGCGCCGGGGCCGCCAGTGCGAGCCCCAGCAGGCCCAGGGCACCGAAGGCCAGCATGCGACGGGTGTAGGAATGGATTTTTTTCATGGTTTGTCTCCTTGCAGATGGGTCGTGAAAGCGAGGTCAGGCAGATCTCAGCAACCGCGCGTGATCGGGGTCTGCACTGGCTTGTGGCGCAGGCCCAGGCGCAGCAGTTCAAGCTTGGCCAGAGCCTGGCGGTGCACCTCGTCGGGGCCGTCGGCCAGGCGCAGGGTGCGCTGGTCGGCATAGGAGAAAGCCAGCGGAAAGTCCTCGCAGACACCGCCACCGCCGTGGGCCTGGATGGACCAGTCGATGACCTTGCAGGCCATGCTGGGGGCCACGATCTTGATCATGGCAATCTCGGCCTGGGCGGCCTTGTTGCCCACCGTGTCCATCATCCAGGCGGCCTTGAGGGTGAGCAGTCGGGCCTGCTCGATCAGGCAGCGTGCCTCGGCGATGCGTTCGTGCCAGACGCCTTGTTCGGCCACGGCACGGCCAAAGGCATGGCGACTGGCCAAGCGCTGGCACATGAGTTCAAAGGCCCGCTCGGCCGCACCGATGGAGCGCATGCAGTGGTGGATGCGGCCCGGCCCCAGGCGACCCTGGGCGATTTCGAAGCCACGCCCCTCGCCCAGCAGCAGGTTGGCCACGGGCACACGCACATCGGTCAGCGAGACCTCCATGTGGCCATGGGGAGCATGATTGAAGCCAAACACCGACAGGGCCCGCTCCACCTTGACGCCAGGGCTGTTGGCCGGCACCAGGATCATGGACTGCTGCTGGTGGCGCGCCGCCTCGGGGTTGCTCTTGCCCATCACGATGAACAGTTCGCAGTGCTGGCTGCCAGCCCCTGTGGACCACCACTTGCGCCCGTTGATCACATAGTCCTCGCCCTCGCGGCGGATCTCGCACTGGATATTGGTGGCGTCTGACGAAGCCACCTCGGGCTCGGTCATCAAAAAGGCCGAGCGGATTTCGCCGCGCAGCAAGGGTTCGAGCCAGCGGTCTTTCTGGGCTTCGGTGGCATAGCGGTCCAGGGTCTCCATGTTGCCGGTGTCAGGCGCCGCGCAGTTGAAGACCTCGCTGGCCCAATGCACCCGGCCCATCACCTCGCACAGCGGCGCATATTCAAAATTCGACAGCCCCTCGGCTGCGCGCGGCGAATGCGGCAGAAACAGATTCCACAGGCCTTGTGCGCGCGCCATCGCCTTGAGGCGCTCGACCGTGGGGCAGTGGCCCCAGCCCTCGCCGGTGAAGTCGCCCTGGGCCGCGGCTTCGCGTGCCACCTGGGCCTCGTTGGGCAGGATGTGCTCGTTCATGAAGGCCTGCAGGCGCTGGCGCAGCGCGGTGGTCTTCTCGGGTTCCTGGAACAGGTTCATGGGATTCTTTCAGGGGAGGGAAGAAAAAGAAGGGAAGGCCTCAGCCGCCCACCAGGCGCCAGCCACGTTCGGCCACGGCCCCGGCCTGGGCCGACACCTCCCGCGCGATGGGACTGGCGGCGGTGCCGTCTTGCACGCGGCGGGCAATGCCCTGCAGGATGGCGCCCAGGCGGAACAGGTTGCAGGCGAGGTAGAAAGGCCAGTCGGCCTGAACTGCGGCGAGGTCGTCGCGGCCCATGCGGTCGAGGTAGCGCGCCACAAAGTCCTGCTCGCTCGGGACGCCCAGCGTCGCCAGATCCAGCCCGGCCAGGCCCTGCAACGGGCCTGGGGGGTGGTGCCAGGCCATGGCGTGGTAGGCCAGATCGCTCAAAGGGTGACCCAGGGTGGACAGCTCCCAGTCCAGCACGGCCAACACCCGCGGTTCGCTGGGATGGAACACCATGTTCTCGATGCGGTAGTCGCCATGCAGCAAGGCCAGCGCCTCGGTGTCATGCGCCGAAGCGGGGATGTGGGCGGGCAGCCATTCGATCAAGCGCTCCATGGCGGGCAGATCGTTCGTCTGGCTGGCCCGGTACTGACGCGTCCAGCGTGCGATCAAGCGCTCAAAGTAGCCTTCGGTACGACCAAAGTCCTGCAGGCCCTGGGCCCGCCAGTCCACCCGGTGCAAGGCCGCGAGCACCCGGTTGGCCTCGTCGTGAATGGCCGCACGCTCCGCCACGCAGAGACCCGGCAGCGAGGCCTCGCGGAATACCCGGCCCGGCACAAAAGCCATCAGGTAGAAGGCGGCACCGATCACCGACTCGTCGGCGCAGAACTGGTGCACCCGGGGCACCGGCACCTCGCTGCCCTGCAAGGCCTGCAAGACCGCGAACTCGCGCTCGATGGCGTGGGCTGAGGGCAGCAGCGCCGCCTGCGGCCCAGGCTTGGCACGCAGCACACGCGGCTCGCCATGTGCAGGCGTCAGCAGCCAGGTGGGGTTGGACTGACCGCCCGCCAGACGACTCAGCTGCAGGCCGGCCGCCGCTGCCGGCCAGTGGGGTGCGAGCCAGGCCTGCAGAGCAGGTCCATCGGGCGACAGCGGGCTTTTGGCATTGTTTTCTGGGGGCATGATCCGTCCTTTTGTCGCATTGTCGGACAATTGGACAATAAGGCCCAATCCGGAGGAAACCCTGAGCGTCACGGCCGGGACAGCGTCCAGCCAGGGCGGTAGCACGGGCTACACTGCGCAACCCCACCGTGATTCGCCTTGTCAAACCCCTGCCCATGGACATCGAAAAGCTGCAGTTCTCACCCGCCTACCGACTGGTTTCGGAGGACCTGAGGCGGCGCATCGTGAGTGGGTCCCTGCAGCAAGGCGATGCCCTGCCTACCGAGACCGAGCTGGCCACGGGCTTCGGTGTGCACCGATCCACCATCCGTGAGGCCCTGCGCCAGCTGGAACAAGACGGCCTGCTGCGGCGCGACGGCAAACGCCTGCTGGCGGCCACGCCCGAGCACAGCGCGCTGTCGCAGGCCGCCGAACGTGCCCTGCGCATGCGGCAGGTGAGTTTTCTCGACGTGTGGCAGGTGGCCTCAGCCCTGGAACCCCTGTGCGCCGCTCTGGCGGCCGCCCAGATCACCGACGATGAGCTGGACGCGCTGGAGGACAACCTGCGCCGCACCCGAGACCTGCTGCAGGCCGGCGGCTCGCCGGTGGAAATCGACATCGAGTTCCAATCCCTCGTGGCGCAGGCCACGCACAACCAGGCGCTGCTGCTGGCCCGCGGCCCGATCAGCCAACTGATGCTGGCGGGCTATGCCGCGATTGCGCCCAAGTTGCCCCAGTCGGGTGCCCGCCTGCTGGAGGTGCACGAGCAGGTGACCGCCGCGCTGCGCCGCCACGATGCCGCCGAGGCCGAGGCCTGGACACGCAAACACCTGCAGGATTACCGCCGCGGCTGCGAGATTGCCGGCCTGGACATGCGCCAGCCCATCCCGCCCGTGGGTTGATCCAGCGCTGAAATATTTTTCTCAATCGTTGCGTGGGGTTTTTGGGCTTCCGCGTCAAAACGGCCCCACGATGGATGCTGTTACAAACATGGACAGACCGGGTCCACACTGACCCATGCATCGGGGGGCCTCTTGAACCTGTTCGCCGGCCTGACGTTGGACACACCCACGCTGGTGTTCTCGATTGGCGCATTGGCGCTGTTCATGGCCGTGTTCGCCTGGAACACGGCCTATGGCCTGCCAGCCGCCGACATGGGCCTGCGCAGTTGGGGGCTGGCCATGCTGTCGCTGTGCGGGGGGTTCATGCTGTTCTTCCTGCGCGGCCATGCCCCGTTGGTCCTGACCTTTGTGCTGGCCAACACGCTGGTGCTGCTCAGCTCGGTGATCTGCGTGGATGCGCACGCGCGCCTGCTCGAACAGCCCACCCCCTGGCGCACCCTGGCGCTGGCCAACCTGCTGGGGGTGCTGGGCACCATGCCGGTGTACCTGGGCTGGCTGCCCCGGGGGGTGGCCATCCTCACGGTGTCACTGGCTCTGGGCGGCAACTTTGCCATCAGCGCCCAGTTGATCTGGCGCCGCCATCGCAGCACCGGCTCCCGTGCCGGCCTGCTGGCGGCCGGCATTCTGGCCGCCATGGCAACCGGCTCGGCGCTGCGCGGCATTTACAACATCACCGGTGAGCGCGCCAGCCTGCTGATCAGCTCGCAAATGCTGCCCCAGGTGGGGTCGCTGCTGCTGGGGGCCTTGTTCACCGTGGGCAGCTCGCTGGGCTTTCTGGCCATGGTCAATGAACGCCAGCGGCGCGAACTGGAGACCCACTCCCGCCGTGACGGGCTGACCGGACTGCTCAACCGCACCGCCTTTTTCGAGGCCGCGCATGCCTATGTGGCCGGACCGGGTGGCGAGCGCTTCGGCGTGGTGATGATGGACATCGACTGGTTCAAGAAGATCAACGACCGCCATGGCCATGCTGCTGGGGACACCACGCTCACTCAGCTGGGGCGGCTGATCACCCAGCACACCCGACTGACCGACCTGGCCGGACGCTATGGCGGCGAAGAGTTCTGCCTGTTGCTGAAGGATTGCACGCTCGCCGAAGCCCAGCGGGTGGCCCAGCAACTGGTGAATGAGGCCGCCCGCCAGAGCGTGCGCCTGCCCGGCGGCCAGGCCCTGCACTTCACGCTGTCAGCCGGGTACGCACAGCGCCAGGGCCCGCACGAGAGCCTGGAGCAGGTCATCAACCGGGCCGACCACGCCTTGTACGAAGCCAAGCACGCGGGGCGCAACCGGGCCGTGGCGGCCTTGCCCGCCGAGCCCCCCGACTCGGTGCCCGCGGCACCGCAAGGCAGCACCGACAACGTCGGCACCGCCTCCCAGGCGGCCTGACGCACGCCTGCCGGGCCCCAGCCCGGACCGGGTTCAGGAGACAAGCCTGTCAGAAAAAACCTGACAAGCACCCGACACAAAAGAGACAAGCAGCACAGGCAGAGGCCGACTTAATTTTTGATTGGGGGGTATTCACAATCCATTTCAACAGATCGACATTGCTTCATGCCCCCGGGTGAGGCGCCTCAGAAGGAGTTTGACCATGACCAGCGAACAAATGCTTGCCGAGATCCGCGAAGCCAACCTCACCTACCTGATGCTGGCCC